>NZ_JBITJK010000026.1:45104-129823 GCF_044459945.1 Streptomyces sp. NPDC050164 | reverse complement strand
TATGCCGAAACCGGCGGCGATCTGCGCGAGCGTGTCGTGCTGGCGAAGGTAGACCAAGCCGACGAGAGCACGCTGGTGCGGCGGGAGCTTGCAGCGGCGGTCACCCTCACGGGTGACGATGAGCATGGTTACCCACTCGACCAGGGCGTGCGGGAGGTCGAGTGCGGCAGGATAGGGAACCAACGAGGCTCCTGCGCTGATGAGTTGAGACGTCGAACACCTCTCTCAACGGCACCGGAGCCTCGTGCGTTGCGGGAGGCCACCCCGTCACCCGACCGGTGGCCACTCTGAAAACGCTCACTGAAAACCACTCGCAGGACCTCGAAGAGCGACGAGCTGGCAAAAGCCTTCGCGGCTTTCGATCTCCTGACGGACGCTCAACTGGAACGCATGGTGTCCAAGATCCAGGTGATCGGCGACGCCCCTGATGTGGTCGCCGTTGAGCAGAAGCTGCGCCAGACGGCGGTCACGGCCGTAGGCCGAGAGCACGCCACATCGTTCCTCATCCGTCTCGAAGGATGGTTCTTCCGGCGAGCCATCCAGCAACTGCTCGCGGTGAGTTTGGACGCGATCACCGGACTGGACTTCGACGCAGCCTTCTCCGACTTGCGTAACCAGTTTGGGAGGGCGAACCTGCCCATCGATGAGGACATCGCCGAGATGCAGGCCGACCTCGCCAAGTATGCGAGACAGCCCTTCGTCCAGCAGTTGGAGCTCATTGAGCTGGGATCCAACCGGGTGAACAAGGCAGTGCGCGACTACATGAGAGCGTTCAGCCAGCGCTCGCGCTGGCTGAACGAGAATCTTCTGCTGCCAAAAGAGATCAGCCGCTACGAGCGACGCCTGACCGAGGAGTGGGAAGACCTCTTCGATGAAATGGTCGACACCCTTGGCGCCGAGGCAGCGGAAGTCGAGAAGGTTGCTGCGGCCAGGAACCTCTACCGATGGGCGATGACTGAGGCCCAGCGGCGTATCCGGCCCGAGTGCGACGAACCCTTCGTGGCCAAGGGCTCGTTCCACATCCTGGCTGATGAATACAAGATCGGCTGGCACATGGACTTCGTCGCTCGGCTGATGGCCGTGCTTGAGCCGGCGGAGACCACGTCCGCATGAGCGAGTTCAGCACTTTCAGCCGCGATGAGCGTGCCCTGTACAACCCGGCCTTCACAGGTCTGCTCGCGGCCCGCTCTGTGCAGGGCCACCAGTCGGAGTTTGGCACGCCGAGCCCGGTCGTCGTCGCGATTTTGGCCGCGGTCATGGCCCTGCAACCGACGATACGCACTGCGCTGCCACGGTCGACCGCGAGCGGACTGCATCGCTGGGTGCAGGAGAACCCGTCCGTACGTACCTCCATGACCCTGAACGCGACCGCCATCGCCGACGTTGTCCGCCCCGGCCTACTGATGGCGCTGCAAACGCGCCTGCTTGCCTGCGACGAGCAAGGCCGGCTCCACGTTCCTCAGGGAGCCTTGAGGCAGGCGATCACCGGGGGCAGTGACGAAGTCGTCGCCCTCCAAAAGGCTGCGCGCCTGTTGGGGCGTTGGCTGCCCAGCGCCGGAAGCATAAGCACCGTCATGACCCTGCTAGGAGTGCGGCCTTGACGTTCCAGATCAGCGCCATCTCCATCTACAACAAAAAAGGAGAGACTCGCACCGTCCCGTTTCAGACGGGCGCGCTCAACATCATCACGGGGGATGCCCGGCGCGGGAAGAGCGCCATCCTGACCATCGTCGACTACTGCCTGGGCAGCGATGGCTTCGTCATCCGCGGCGCAGCCCTCCGAAACTTCGTGCATGTCTTCGCCCTCACCGTCGTCAAGGACGATCAGCAACTGTTCGTGGCCCGACCGGCCCCCGTCGGCAAGGCTGCAAACAACACCACGCTCTGCATCATTTCCCAGGCACACGGTGCACCGCCGCCCGCAATCACAGAACTGACCTTCTCCATGCCACTGGAGATCGCCAAGAAAGTCCTGTCGCGGTTTACCGGCATTGACCCTTCCGTGCGGTTGCCCGTGGCGCGAAGCGTCCGCCAGCTTTCCCCATCAGTCCGGCACGGTTTGTTCTTCTGCCTGCAGGAGCAGAACGAGGTCGCCAACCAGAACCTGCTCTTCCACGGACAATCCGAGGAGTTTCATCGCCCGGCGCTGCGGGCCATGCTGCCGTACTTCCTCGGCGCCGTCGATCCCGAGCGCGCCCAACGCGAGCACCAACTCAAGCTCCTGCGTCGGCAACTGGCCGAAGCCCAGGAGCGCCAGGAAGCAGCACAGCCTTTCCGACATGCCTCAGGAACGGCCGCCGCGTTGTTTGCCGAAGCCGTCGAAGCCAACTTGCTCGACCCTGCGCCGTCTGGCCGCCTTCTATCGCACGACGAGATCGTCGCGAGACTGCGCCTCACCGAGCCGCCTGTCCCGCACGCGGCTCCCGTCACGTCCGAGGACCCGCTGTCGGAGCTCAATGCAGCCCGCCGCGACCTGCGCCAGGCTTACGCTCAGACCCGCGTGCGCATCTCCAACCTCAAGGCCATTGCCCGAGAAAAGGACGACTTCCTCGGTCAGGTACACGAGCAGCATGCACGGTTGGCCACCCTCGGCCTTCTGCCGCAGGCCCGTGCGGAGATGCCACCACAGCAAGGGCTGTGCCCGGTGTGTGGCAGCCATGCGCCCGACGCCGGCCAGGCTACACAGATCATGCGCCAGGACCTTGAGCGTCTGGACGCCGAGATGACCACGATCGGGGAGGCAACTCCGGACATCAACGCACGCATCACCGAAGAGGAAGAGGCTCTCGCGGATCTGCGCTCGGCACTGGCCCGCAATCAAGAGGAGATCGAAGTCTTCAGCGCCGGCCAACGGGCAACCGCCCAGAATGACTCACAGCACCGGGCGGCTGTCGTGCAAGGACGCATCAGCCTCTTCCTTGACGCCATGGCCCGCCACACCCAGGCACCGCCTGCCGTGGACCGCCGGGAAGAGCTCACCGTGCAGATCGCCGAACTCGAAGACCAGCTCGCCAACACCGTCCAGGAGGACCTGCTCAGCAGCCACCTGTCCCTGGTCAACCAGAAGATCCAGGCCAAGGCGACCGCACTGGAGTTGGAGCACCACGATGAGCCCATCCGGCTCGATCCTCAGGCACTGACGCTCATCGCCGACACCCGACCGCGGCCCACCAAGATGTCCGAGATGGGAAGCGGGCAGAACTACCTGGGCTACCACATCGCGACCATGTTGAGCCTGCACGAGTGGTTCGCCGAGATCAACAGCCCCGTCCCGCGCTTCCTCATCCTCGACCAGCCCTCGCAGGCCGGCTTTCCCGATGAGACGCGCGACGGCGGGTTCGGAACCGCCCGCGCTACCCTCCTCAACCTTTACAAGACGATCCACGCAAGTGTCGCGGCACTCCAGGGCGGCTTTCAGGTCATAGTCGTCGAACACGCCGACCTCGACGACGAGCCCTTCCGTAGCGCCGTCCGAGCGCGTTGGCGGCGCAGCAACGGCGAAGCCCTCGTTCCTGAACATTGGATCACCTACAACACCGACGAGTGACCGCACGGCCAGCACCCGAGAGTGTCGTTACATACTGTGATAATTGCTGGTCATATAGCCCTGATCCCGGCAGGTGAGGGCACCTGGCACTCGCTGACCCGGTTCCGTGTGGGTGCACCGGCCTCCCCGTGGGCTTGAGTGCGACAGCACTCTCTTCGAATCGCATAAACGTTCGATGCTGGTCTAGGGTGGTGTCATCACCCCGGAGGGACCGGAGTGGCGATGTGGGATAGGGGGCAGTCAGTGGCGAGGTGGTCCAGGTGCGCGGTTTTACGCATCTGCACGCCGTCTCCGGGTTCTCCCTGCGGTACGGCGCCTCGCACCCCGAGCAGCTTGCGGAGCGGACCGTCGAGCGGGGAATGGACGCGGTCGCCCTGACCGACCGGGACACCCTCGGCGGGGCCGTCCGTTTCGCCAAGGCCGCCGGCCGGGCCGGCGTCCGCCCCCTGTTCGGAGTGGATCTCGCGGTGGAGGCGCCTTCCGAAGTGGCTGGACGTACAGAGCGGCGACGCACACCGGCTCGCGGCGGCGCCTTCGTCGACGAGTCGGCCCAGCGCGTGGTTTTCCTTGCCCGGGACGGCGCCCGCGGCTGGGCCGAGCTGTGCCGGCTGGTGAGCGCCGCGCACGCGGACACCACGGGAGGCCGGCGCCCCTTGCTGCCCTGGGATGCCCTCGGCGGGGAGCATCTCACCGTGCTGCTCGGCCCCACCTCGGACGTCGGCCGCGCCCTGGCCGCAGGGCGGCCGGACCGCGCCGCCCAGCTGATCGCGCCCTGGCGGGAGCGGTACGAGGGCGCGGCGCTTCGCATCGAGGTCGTCTGTCATGGCCGCAGCGGCACCGGCTCCGGTTCACTGCGGCTCTCGGCCCGCGCTCTCGGCTTCGCCGCCGATCAGCGGATCACGCCCGTCCTGAGCAACGCCGTACGTTATGCCGACCCCGGCCAGGGCCCGGTCGCGGACGTCCTGGATTCCGCGCGCCGCCTGGTGCCGATCGATCCACGCGGTGAGCGCGACTGTGGCGAGCGGTGGCTCAAGCCGGCAACGGACATGGCACACATCGCCGAGCAGGTCGCCGAAGCCGCCGGGTATCGCGCGAACACCGCCCGCCGACTACTCGAGGTCACCGAGGAGACCGCTGCCGCATGCCGTGTCGACCCCGAGGGTGACCTGGGACTCGGCCGTGTGCATTTTCCCGAGCCGAAGCTTGTCGGCGCCCACCGACGCACTCCCGAGCGGGTGCTGCGCTCGCAGTGCACTGCCGCCATGCTGCTGCACCGCTACGACCGCGACCGCCGCCGCTGGGAGCGTCTTGAGGACGAGCTGCGACTGATCGAGAGACTGGGATACGCCTCGTACTTCCTCACCGTCGCCCAGGTCGTTGCCGACACTCGCGAACTCGGCATCCGGGTCGCCGCCCGCGGCTCCGGCGCGGGTTCCCTGGTCAACCATCTCCTCGGGATCGCCACCGCCGATCCCGTCGAGCACGGTCTGCTCATGGAGCGTTTCCTGTCCGACCGGCGCACGGAACTGCCCGACATCGACATCGACGTGGAGTCCGCACGCCGGCTTGAGGTCTACCGGGCGATCATTGACCGCTTCGGTGCGGAGCGGGTGGCCACCGTGTCCATGCCGGAGACCTACCGGGTTCGGCACGCCGTGCGCGATGTCGGCCTTGCCCTCGGCCTGGATCCAGCCGAGGTGGACAGGCTTGCGAAATCGTTTCCTCATATCCGAGCTCGCGATGCTCGTGCCGCTCTGCAGGAGTTGCCGGAGCTGCGCGGCATCGACCCGGAGTCGTACGGCTCGCACATGTGGGACCTGGTCGAGGCTCTGGATGCGCTCCCACGCGGCATCGCCATGCACCCGTGCGGTGTCCTGCTCTCCGACGCGACGCTGCTGCGCCGTACCCCGGTCATGCCGACCAGTGGCGAGGGATTTCCCATGTCGCAGTTCGACAAGGAGGACGTCGAGGACCTCGGGCTGCTCAAGCTCGACGTGCTCGGCGTACGCATGCAGTCCGCCATGGCGCACGCCGTCGCCGAGATCGAGCGGACCACCGGGCACCGCATCGATCTGGATGACGCCGCTCAGGTACCGCCGGATGACCCGAAGACCTTCCAGTTGATCAAGTCGTCACAGACTCTGGGATGCTTCCAGACCGAGTCACCCGGTCAGCGCGACCTCATCGCCCGGTTGCAGCCCGAAACCTTCCATGATCTCGCCGTCGACATCTCGCTATTCAGACCAGGACCTGTTGCGGCCAACATGGTCGATCCGTTCATCAAGGCCAGGCACGGGCGCCAGGCCCCCCGCTGTCCGCACCCTGACCTGGAGCCCGCGCTGCGGGAGACGTACGGCGTGGTGGTCTTCCACGAACAGATCATCCGGATCCTGTCGATCATGACCGGCTGCACCCTGGCCTTCGGTGACTACACGCGGCGAGCGCTGTCGAACGCCGACCAGGTTGGACGAGTACGGGCGTGGTTCGCGCAGGAGGCTCGCAGGCGCGGCTATGAGGAGGAGGTCGTCGAGCGCACCTGGGAGATCGTCGAGGCGTTCGGGGCGTACGGCTTCTGTAAGGCGCACGCGGTGGCCTTCGCGGTGCCCTCGTATCAGTCGGCCTGGCTGAAGGCTCATCATCCGGCCGCCTTCTACGCAGGGCTTCTTACGCACGACCCGGGGATGTATCCGAAGCGACTGCTGCTCGCGGATGCCAGGCGGCGAGGCGTGCCGATCCTGCCGCTGGATGTAAATGCGTCGGATTCCGCCTATCGAATCGAACTGGTGTCTGATGCGGAGGGTGATCGACCCGTCCACGGGCTCCGGCTCTCTCTTTGTGACGTGCGTGGGATGAGTGAGAGCGAGGCGGCGCGAATCGTCGTCGGGCGCCCCTACAGCTCGCTCCAGGACTTCGCTTCTCGGGCCCGGCCATCCCGGCCCGTCGCCGAACGCCTCGCCCAAGTCGGCGCGTTGGACACCTTCGGCCGCAATCGTCGCGACTTGCTTTTGCACCTCGCCGAGCTGCATCGCAGCCAGCGGAGCTCTGCGCAGGGCCAGTTGACGCTGGGGGAGCCCGCTGCGGTCCACAGTACGGTCGCCCCCGCCGGTCTGCCCGACCTGGACGATGCCGAGCGGCTCGGAGCCGAGCTCGGGGTACTCGGCATGGATGCCTCCCGCCACCTCATGGGTGATCACCGGGAGTTGCTGGAGGAACTCGGCGTCATCTCCGCGAAGCGGCTCAAAGACCTGCCACATGGCCAGGTAGTGCTGGTCGCCGGCGCGAAAGGAGCCGTCCAGACCCCGCCGGTCCGCTCCGGCAAGCGCGTCATTTTCACCACGCTCGACGACACAACAGGCCTGGTGGACTGTGCGTTCTTCGAGGACAGCCACGAGGCCAGCGCACACACCGTCTTCCATTCCTGGCTGCTGCTCGTGCGCGGAGTGGTGCAGCGCCGTGGCGGAGGCAGTGGAAAGGCACTGTCGGTGACCGGCTCGGCCGCCTGGGACCTCACCGAACTGGCCGAGCTGCGCCGCGAAGACGGCCTGTCGGCGGTGACGGAGCGACTCACTCAGGCCGATTCACCACTGGGCAAGGCCGCAGGCAGCCGCAGCCTCCAACTGGAAACCGGTTACGCACTGCATCCCTGGGCGGATCTGCAGCCGCCCGGCGAGTCCGTCAAACAGAGCCGCAAGCTATGGCACCAGAGCCCCGGGAGTGCAGGATGAACATCCTTTACATCCACTTCCACGACCTGCAGGACGAGCAGCTCTACAGCCGTCTCCTCACCCTGCTGGCCGAGTACACCCCCCTGGTACAGGCACTGCCACCGGACGCCGCACTGGCCGATGTCTCCGGCAGCCTGCGCTACTTCGGTACGGACGCCACGGCACTGGCCGAGCGCATCCGAGCGCGCACCGGTGGGCTGTACGGGCTCCGCTCGACGGTCGGTGTCGCTGCAAACCCGCTACTTGCCCGCATGGTCGCGGCCGACGGCCCGCCCTCGGCAGTCCGCACCCTGCCCGACGGCATCGACACAGTCACCGCCTTCCTCGCGCAGAAGCCCACCGCCGCCCTGAAAGGCGTGGGCCCGGCGACCGCCCGCACCCTGTCCTCGTACGGTCTGGACAACGTCGGCAGGATCGCCGCCACACCCCTCGGCACGCTGCAGCGCATCCTGGGTGTCACCGCCGGACGCCACCTCCATGACGCGGCCCGCGGCCTCGACCCGAGGCCAGTGACCCCCTCGGCCCCACCCCGCTCGATGAGCGTCGAACACCACTTTGCTCAGGACGAGCTGGACCGGGACCGGCAGCGCGCCGCCCTGCTCGCGCTCACCGACCGCCTCGGCCTACAACTGCGCGGCGAGTCTCAGGTGGCCTGCGCTCTCACTCTCACCATCCGCTACGCAGACCGCTCGACGACAACTCGCACCCGCAAGCTGCGCGAACCCACCGCCCACACACGCTCTCTGACAGCGCTCGCCTACGACCTCCATGACCGACTCGCTCTTCAGCGCGCCCGCGTCCGTACCATCTCGCTGCGGGCGGAGAACCTGATCGCCGCCGAACGGGCCTCCCGTCAACTGCTCTTCGAGTCGACCGACGAGAAAGCCCGCCGTATCGAGGCCGCCGCCGATCGCGCCCGAAACCGGTTCGGCGCGGAGGCGGTGCAGCCGGCAGGAGCGGCGACGTTCCATGTCGCATGATCAGGCGCTTCCCGAGATCGGTACCACTCTCAAGGCGGTCGGCCTGATCGGGCCTTATCGATACCACCACGGCGTAAGGACACGCAGGTGTGTGCGGACGGCATCGATGTACGCAGTTTCGAGGGGCTGCAGCGCACTGAGATCGATCACGGCAGGCGGGATGTTCACAGCGGTGTCGGTCTCGATGGCCGGTGCTTCCCAGGCGGCGTGCATGGCTGCCCCTGCTGTCCTGCGGAGTTCCTGTATGAGCTCCGCGTAGGCGGCGCCCACGGTTTCTGATTCGATTTTCGTCCAGGCAAGGTGATACGAGAGGTTGGCCTGGATGTCCCGCAGGGCTTCTGACAGCCGCACCCTCTCCTCGGCTGGGGCATCAGAGCGTCGACGACGGATGGCGTACGGCATTTCCTTGTAGGCGCTGTGGGCCGCGAATGCCTCGGCGAACGCGGTCCGTAGTCGGCCAAGTTCCTCTTCACGGCTTTTGCGTCGTGCGAGCCAGATGTTGATGGTCGCGGTGAGCATGGCGGCGAGGAACGCTCCGGACAGTACGGCCGACAGGACGATGCCGGATTCGAGAGAGGAGGTAGTAGAGCCCGTCGTAGGAGGCGCCGAAGGGACCACGGCGGCCGCCGATGCGGTGGGGACCGGTGACGGTACTGCCGTCTGTGCGGACGTCATGCGGCCCTCCAAGTCGTTATGCGGCACTACGTTCTACGTGCCGTGGGGCGCCTCCTCGCCAGGCCACTCGCCCGTACGGCGCCACCATTCTTCGCGCAACAGGTGGGCCACGACATGCCCCAGAAGGGGAGTCGGCCCGTCGTTGCGGATCCAGCGCTGTTCGGGTGGATCGTACGGAAACCACATACACAGCGCGCCGTCGGGATACCGATGAGGGGACTCGGACGGTCCGTCGGTGTACACGCACGGCACCTCGGGCGCTCCTGGGGGGAAAACGATCGAGACCATCTGCTCCGTGACATCCGGTACGCGCAACCGGACTGCCAGAGCAAAGCCGCCACGGTGTCGACGCGGCGGCCGGATAACGCTGACCTGCAGGCCACAGGCGGCGAGCCGGTACTGGAAGGCGATGCGCGCCGCCGGCCTGGCGTACCAGGCCGGCCTGCGCCACGCGGGGCGGCGAGTCACGCGTGGCGTCCGGTTTCGCCGTAGGCTCGGGTGGGGCGTACGGCAGCCGCTGCACCGCCGAGTCCGAGGGTCACCGTCGTGACGGGGGAAGGCCGACGCAGCGCGGCGATCTTGCCCGCCAGACTGTCGGACACCGGGGCGTCAACGTACCGGTAGAAGACCCGCGACAGCGCTGACAGCACCGCGTCGCGGTCGTCGTCGTTTGCCAGTGCCTCGGCCACGCCGTCCGCTGCGGTACGCAGTCGCCGGGCTGCGACGTCGCGCCTCACCAGCAGCTTCACGTTCGGCGAGACCCCGGCCGGGTCCTTGGTGGCTCCACCGGTCTCCACCCGGAGTGCAGCCTTGGACAGAACCGTGCTCAGCGCTTTCGCCATACCCATCCCCGGCTCGACGAACTCCCACGCCCAGACCGTGAGGTTGTGGGAGGAGAAGCCCGGCTGGCCGTACTGCTTGTTCCATGCCTTCAGCAGGCGCACCACGCGCCGTCGCGTACGCCGAAGCGACTCCTCCCCACCGGTGAAGAGCACCACGTGGCGCTCGGGGTCGGAGGCCTCCCAACGGTTGGTCTCCAGGTTCGGGATCCACAGCCCGGCTCCCTCCTTCCGGGTGAGAGCAACGACCAGGTCCACGGTCGGGTCCTGGCCATCGACGGTCTGCCCGAAGGCGATCTTGGGGCCGCGCTTGGAGGTGCCGCAGCGGGCTTTCGGGTAGACCTTGCGCACTGCGGGACCGAGGAGTGCGCACAGTTCGTCGGTGACGTCGCCGGGCGTCTCGCCGCCACCGTCGGGACCGAGCTGCGGATACACGCGACGGTCGAGTACGACTCCGCCGTCGCCGTCTCCGACTGGGTGGATGAAAGTGTGCTGAGGCAGCGAGCCACTGCGGTAGGTCCGCAGTGCGCCCCGGAAGCTAATTGCGCTGGAGCGGACCAGGTCCAGCCGCGTGCGGGCCTCAGCCAGAGGCTGAGGGTGGGCGTCGATCTGGCTGCGGACGTCGTTGAGGATGTCTTCGGTGTTTCCCATAGTGCTGTTCCATTCGGGTGAGGGGCGCCGAGCGCCCCACGTCGCCCGGGAGCCCCGGGCGGAGCCGCCACTTGGCGGCTCACCCTCCTCTGACGTCACACCGTTGAGATCGTCCGGATCGCTCCCAGGATCTTGGCCTTCGGGCGTTACTCGAACGGGTTCAGGAGCAGTCGCGGCAGGTCGTGCTCGCGCCCTCGAAGCGTGACGGAGCCAAGACCATGAAGCAGCGCTCGCAGGTGCGGTCGCTCCGGCTTCTGGCGGTCGTGCACCCGCAGTGCGCTTGTCCGCAGCGCGGTTCGCCGCATTCCTCGCACGCTCGCTCAGTGACCTTGAACAAGTCCTCGCACGTCTCGCACTCCCACCAGGAACCGAACCGGGAGCTCTGGGTGTTCGGGCGCGGCGCCGTGAAGGCCCGCCATGCCACGCTGTCCTCGGCCAGCACCGTGATCAGGTAGTCCTCGTCACACCACGCCGCTTGCCCGTACAACAGATCGCTGTGCCCTCCGGACCGGTAGACGATGTACGTCTTGTCCCGCTGGATCGTGCCTCGGGTGCGTAGGGCAGCGGAGACGAGCGGGGTCCCAGACTGGTCGGAGCCGTGGGCCGGCGGGATCATGCCCCGGGACGCGGCGAAGAGGACCTCGCCCGTGATGTCGAGCAGCACGACGGCGCCGCCGCCAGCCAGATACTGCGCCGCTCGCACACAGCATGCCTCCCGCGATGCCTGGGACGTACGAAACATGGTGATCACGTCGTCGGCGGACGGCCCTCTGCGGCGTACATCCTCAGGAATACGGTCATCCGGCACCAGGACGCGTGCTGCGAACGCGTCGCACGCTGCATCCTCGAAGGCCTCCGAATCCTCCCAGTCGAACAGACGCTGCCCCAGGGCTGGGTCGGTCTGCTGGAGGTGGTGGCCGAGCTCGTGTAGTCCCGTGAATCCCCGGCGCCGAAGTGAGCGTGCCGCCCCGACCACGAGGGTGGGGGGATTGGAGTCTGACCGATAACTGCCGGCGACCGAACACCGGCCGCCGGCGTCCGCCTCGGCCTCCAACGACACCCGGATGTCCGTCCAGCGGTGCAGCTCAGCCAGCGGATCAGCGCGCAGCGCCTCCAACGCCCCCGGGTGAAGGCGCTCGACGGCGGAGATCATCGCCTCGGCCTGACGTGGGGCCTCCTCGATGAACCGGTGACGTGTCATCTCTCCTCCGCGCCGTCCTCGTCACGGAGGAACTGCCTCAGACGTGCCTCCCAGTCGGCGGGCCCGCCGCCGGTCTGACGAGCGGCCAGCGCGAAGGCGCCATAGCCGCCCGAAAGTCGTGCCTGCGTTTCACTGATTCCCAGGCGCTGGGCCCGGCGCGCCCAGACAGGGCGCCACCGGGGGTGCTCAGCGACGACAACAAGATCAGCAGGCAAGGGGCGGACTGTACGGGCGATCTCTTCCGCGGGCAGTCCCGTGGCCGACGCGAACGTGTCGATCTGGTCTGCTGAAAGCGGTGTCTTGCCTCGAAGTAGTTTCATGACCTGCGGCTGCGGCAGCCGCAACGCAGTGCACAGCGCCCCCAAGTCCAGCTGGTCACCGAGTAGCGACGCCAGAGTTCCAGCCGGTTGCCCGACCTCCTCAGCAGGCAGACCAGGTGCATGCTGGAGGTACTCCAGATCATCGGCGAGGCCGGCGCGCACTTCGGCAGCTGGCTCCAAGGCGGAACGGATCGGCAGCCCCTCGCGTACTCCTGCCGGGACCGGCCCCGACCGGCCTCGGAGTCTTGCCGCGGTGAATTCCACGAGGTCCTCACCCCAAGCGTCGACCACGCGCTCCAATACCCGCATCGGGATGCAGGAGGCCAGGCCTGTCCACACGGTGGTGTTCACGCCGAATGCAGCACGTGACCTGGCCACCACCATGCTGTTCTCGTCTTCGGCCGGCGGGTCGATCGTGACGGGCACCGCGCTCACTTCACGGGCTTTGACGTCCAGGACTAGCACGAGCATGCTGACGTCCTCCCAGCGCGCCCGCCACACTTGACCGATCTCAAGCTCCACCTGAGCCGGATCACCGAACCGCTCTCTGAGCCCTGCCTCTGACAGGGCCCGCGGTCCACGAGCCCGCTGGGCCAGATCCAGAAAACGCTGCGGTACCCCCTGGTCACTCATGGTGTCCTCCCGCATCCATCGACTGAGCAGGTCTCCACCATTGACTGACGTCATAGCGCTCAGGGTGTCCGGCCCCGGTTCTATTCATCGTGTCTCCGCTGCTCCGCTGCACAACCGGATCACCTCCGACCCCACGGAACGTACATCGTCGCCGTCCCCGACGAGTTGACGCAGCTTCTCCCTCAGGCGTGCTGCGTGGTGATAGGCCTGGGAACGACCGCAGCCCAGAAGCGTCTGGATCTCTCCGGGACTGTCCAGGTACGGCACCATGCGCCGTTCCTGGGGGTTGAGCATGCCCACGATCGCTTCGGCTGTAGACGTTGCTTCGGCATCGTCAACGTATGCAAGGACGATCTCTTCCGGAGAAGAGTGAGCACCCACTGCGATCTCTGATCCGGCATCGGCCGTGAGCGAGACAACAACCGGATCCAACACCACGGGAAAGCGGGCGGTGAACACCTCGACCAGCTGAGCGACGTCCATCGATCCGGTGGCAGCGGTCAGAACCGCATGGATCACGGCTTCTATCGATGCCCTGTCGGCGACGGGGGCACGGCGCGTTTCACTGTTCCACTTGGGAATCTTGATGTTTGTTACGGAGTAGGCGGCCTCGACGAGCGGGGTAACGGGGCCCGACCACGGCTGCACCGTGGTGTCGGCCAAACGCCACCTGCCAGCACCCTCCGTGCCCGGAGGCACCGTCTCGAAGGCGCCGCTCTCGGCCAGCACTTTTTCCAGCGAACGACCTACCGATACGACCGCAGTCTTACGAGCGCGGTCGATCAACCAGTACCGGATCGACGTCCGCAGCAGCTTTCCGACAGAGTCGTCATTCTTGGCCTGAGCCAGAAGGTTGGCGGTCACCGGTTCGATTCGGTCTGCAAGAAAATCACCCAGCAGATCCTCTAGATCGGCCTCCTGCCAGCCAGCCGCCGGAGACAGAACCGGCAGCCGCCGGACTTCCTCCCGGATCAACTTGTAGATCAAAGACAGACAGATGGGGCCGAAGTGCCCAAGCTCGTGCAGCTCATCGAACGTGGAAATGGCCGGCACCTCCCCTTGACGGGCAAACCGTACGCCGAGGAGAGGGGCGTGAGCGCTGGTTTTGCATTTTCGCTCTGCGTCATCCAGCCCTGAGGAGTTGGCAATGTCTCGTTGCCGGGGGGCCGACAATCCCCGAGGCCTGTCATCTGGTGCTGGAACCGAGTTCCAGAGCCCAAGCAGGCCGCTCGCCGCTCACCGACCGAGCGCTGTGTTCGACCCGCGTACCTACGGCTACCTAAGAGACACGACAGCTAAGCGGAAACAACCGGTCGCCGCCGACATGGTGCGGCCGTTCATCGAGGCGCGGCACGGGCGGGCGCCGATCCGCTATCCGCACCCGGATCTGGAGGAGCCGCTGAAGGAGACGTACGGGGTCGTCGTCTTCCACGAGCAGGTCATCGACATCGTCGGCATCATGACCGGCTGCGGGCGCGGTGAGGCCGACCGGGTGCGGCGCGGGTTGTCGGATCCGGAGTCGCAGGGGCGGATCAAGGTGTGGTTCGCGCAGCACGCGGCGGCGAACGGATATGACGCGGAAACGATCCAGCGGACCTGGGAGATCGTCGAGGCCTTCGGGTCGTACGGCTTCTGCAAGGCCCACGCGGTCGCCTTCGCCGTGCCGACGTACCAGTCGGCGTGGCTGAAAGCGCATCACCCGGCCGCCTTCTACGCGGGGTTGCTCACGCACGACCCCGGGATGTATCCGAAGCGGCTGCTGCTGGCGGACGCGCGGCGGCGCGGGGTGCCGGTGCTGCCGTTGGACGTGAACGCGTCGGGCTTCGCACACCGTATCGAACTGGTGTCCGGTAAATGGGGGCTGCGGCTGGCGCTCTCCGATGTGCACGGCATCAGTGAGGCCGAGGCGGCGCGGATCGAGCAGGGGCAGCCGTACGCCTCGCTGGTCGACTTCTGGGAGCGGGGCCGGCCCAGTCGTCCGCTGGCCCAGCGGCTCGCGCAGGTGGGAGCGCTGGACGCGTTCGGCGCCAACCGCCGTGATCTGCAACTGCATCTGACCGAGCTGCACCGGGGCGCGCGGGGCGCGGGGGGTGGCCAGCTCCCGTTGGCCGGCGGGCGGAAGACGGCCCCGGCCGGGCTGCCCGACCTCACCTCGTCGGAGCGGCTCAGTGCCGAGCTGGGCGTGCTGTCCATGGACGCCTCGCGCAATCTGATGGACGATCACCGGGCATTCCTCGACGAGCTGGGCGTGGTGTCCGCGCGTCGGCTGCGCGAGGCCCGGCACGGGGAGACGGTGCTGGTCGCGGGTGCCAAGGCGGCCACCCAGACGCCGCCGATCCGGTCCGGCAAGCGGGTCATCTTCTCCACCCTGGATGACGGCACGGGCCTGGTCGACCTCGCCTTCTTCGACGACTCCCACGACGCCTGCGCCCACACCGTCTTCCACTCCTGGCTGCTGCTGGTGCGCGGGGTGGTGCAGCGGCGCGGCCCGCGCAGCCTGAGCGTGGTGGGCGCCGTTGCCTGGAACCTCGCGGCGCTGCTGGAGGTGCGGCAGGAGGAGGGGCTGGAGGGAGTCGCGGCCCGGCTGGCCGGCTCGGAGGGAGCGCCCGCGCCGGCGGGCTCCGCGGCCCAGGATCCGGCGGAGCAGCGCAAGATCCGCATGCCCACGGGGTACGAGATGCACCCCTGGGCCGATCTGCGTCCCGCGGGCGAAGGGCCCGCGGTGGGAAGAAAGTTGTGGCACCAGAGTCCGGGGAGTGCGGGATGACCATCCTCTGCGTACGTTTCCAGCTGCCTCCGACGCGCGAGGCCGACCTGCCCCGACTGCTCGGGATGCTCGAGGAGTTCACCCCCGTCGTCCAGGCCCTGCCACCGGACGGGGCGCTGGCAGACCTGCGGGGCGCCGAGCGGTACTTCGGGCGGGACGCCGTCGAATTGGCCTCGGTGATCCGGGTGCGCTCGCTCGCGCTGTACGGGGTCGACTGCGTGATCGGTGCCGGGCCCGGGCCGATGCTGGCCCGCGTGGCGCTGCGCGACGCCGTGCCCGGGGTGACGTGCGCGGTGCCCCAGGAGCAGGGCGCCATCGCGGAGTTCCTCGCGGACAAACCCGTCGCCGCGCTGCCCGGCGTGGGCGCCGCGACCGCCCGCACGCTGGGCGACTACGGCCTCGACACCCTCGGCAGGGTCGCCGCGGCGCCGCTGTCCACGCTCCAGCGGCTGGTCGGTGCGAAGGCCGGCCGCGAGCTGCACGAGAAGGCGAACGGCATCGACCGCGGCCGGGTCGTACCGAACGCCGTCTCCCGCTCCCTCGCGACGGAACGCCCCTTCGGCCGCGACGAACTGGACCCGGACCGCCACCGCCGTGCCCTGCTGTCGGCCGCCGAGGAGATCGGTGCCCGGCTGCGCGCCCTGGACAAGATCTGCCGCACGCTCACCCTCACCGTGCGCTACGCCGACCGCTCCGCCACGACCCGCACCCGCACGCTGACCGAGCCGACCGCGCACTCGCCGGACCTGACCAGGGCCGCGTACGCCATGTACGAGGCGCTCGGCCTGCAACGCGCCCGGGTCCGCGCGATCGCCCTGCGCGCCGAGGGGCTCGACCCCGCCGACCAGGCCTCCCACCAGCTGACCTTCGACCCCGTGGACGAGAAGGTCCGCCGCATCGAGGAGGTCGCGGACCGCGCACGGGCGAAGTTCGGGCCGCGGGCGGTGATGCCCGGGGGACTAGGGGGGCTGGCGGCGTAGATCCTTCTGCGTGACGTCAGTTGGCCCACGGCGGCACGATACGGGTGCCGTCGGCGAGCCGTGCCTCAAGGCCGACGGAGGTGGTGACCCAGGAGTACGCGGTCCGGTCGGTGGGGTTCTCGACGGCCAGGGTGGCGCCAGGGTTGACGATCACCGTGTCGCCCGCCGCGATCCGCTCGGTGCGGCCGTCGAGGGTGATCAGCAGCTCGCCGTCGAGCAGATGGAAGATCTCCTCCCGGCTGACGGTGTGCGCGGGTGCCTTGAGGCCGGCGGGGATCTCACCGCGCCAGGCGCACAGCTCCTTGCTGCCGCTGCGCGGGGTGGCGTACGAGACGAATCGGGCGCCGTGGATCTCATGGGTGACGGCTTCGGACGAGCGGACGACGGGCATGACGGCCTCCATATGGTCAAGTAGCTTGACTATATGGTCAAGCTGCTTGACCGTCGCGTCAAGGGTGTTTCAATGCATGCGTGCAGAACTCCGAGGCCATGGCCCTGTCCGCCGCCCTGCTCGCCGTCGCCGGCGGGCTCACGCAGCGCATCCACGAGGGTGTGGTCGCGCGCGGCTTCGAGGGGCTGCGGCCCGCGCACGGCTTCGCCTTTGCCCGGCTCGCCCCGGATGGCGCGACGGTCACCGACCTCGCCGTCCACCTCGGGGTGACAAAGCAGGCTGCCAGCCAGCTCGTCGACGAGATGGTCCGCAAGGGATACGCCGAGCGGCGGCCACACCCCGAGGACGCGCGGGCGCGGCTGGTCGTGTTGACCGGGCGGGGGTGGGACTGTACGCGGGCTGCGGAGGAGGTGGCCGCGGAGGCTGTGCGGGAGTGGGGGGATGTGCTGGGGGAGGGGCAAGTGCGGTTGCTGCGGGAGCAGTTGCTGCGGATCGCCCCCCGGGGGCCCGTGCGGCCTGCCTGGTGAAGGGCGTTACGTGAGTCCGCCGGTGGCGGTTATCGCTGGAAGTTTTTACTGACGCGTAACTTCCAAGTTTGACTACCCGCTCGTAACTTGACGAGTGAACAGCATCCCGTGATCCGGATCACAGGGCGTCGTGCCGTCGCACCTCCCTTGAGCCGCAAGGAGATCACTCGATGCTGCCCTGGAAACGAGTGTTCAGCCCCCTGGCCGCGCTGCTGCTGACCGCCGCGGCCGTCACCGTCCCCGCCACCTCCGCCCAGGCGGCCGGCGCCCCGAGCTCCGGCTGGAACGACTATTCCTGCAAGCCGTCCGCCGCCCATCCCCGCCCTGTCGTCCTCGTCCACGGCACCCTCGGGAACTCCGTCGACAACTGGCTGGGCCTTGCCCCCTACCTGAAGGTCCGCGGCTACTGCGTCTTCTCCCTCGACTACGGCCAGTTGGAGGGCGTCCCCTTCTTCCACGGCCTCGGACCCGTCGAGAAGTCGGCCGGGCAGCTCAAGGAGTTCGTCGACAAGGTGCTCGCCGCCACCGGCGCCCCCGAGACCGACGTCGTCGGACACTCGCAGGGCGGCATGATGCCCCGCTGGTATCTGCGGTTCCTCGGCGGAGCCGCCAAGGTGAACGCCCTGGTCGGCATCGCGCCCAGCAACCACGGCACCGACCTGAACGGCTTCACCAAGCTGCTGCCCTACTTCCCGGGCGCCGCCGACCTGTTGGCGAAGAACACCCCCGCCCTTGCCGACCAGGTCACCGGCTCCGACTTCCTCAAGCGGCTCAACGCGGGCGGCGACACCGTGCCAGGCGTGCGCTACACCGTCATCGCCACCAAGTACGACGAGGTGGTCACGCCGTGGCGCAGCCAGTACCTGAGCGGGCCGGACGTGCGCAACGTCCTGCTCCAGGACCTGTGCCCGGTCGGCCTGTCCGAGCACGTGGCCATCGGGCTGTTCGACCGGATCGCCTTCCACGAGGTGGCCAACGCCCTCGACCCGGCTCGGGCCAGGCCCACCACGTGTGCGTCGGCGTTCGACTGACACGTGTATTCGGCTGACACGTGTAGGGAAATGCTTCGGGGCCTGTCCGGCCTGAGCCGCCGGACAGGCCCCGAGTCCTGGGTCAGCGGCCGTGGCGACTGCCGCTCACCGTCCGCCGCCGGGCCGACAGGAACAGGGCCGACGCGCCGAGCGCCAGCGCGGCCGCGCCGCCGAGCGCGACGTACGCGGTGCCGCTGTCGCCGCCGGTCTCGGCGAGGTTCTCCCCGTGGCGCCGGCCGCCTTCGGCTGGTTGGGAGTGGCTTCGGCCGCCTCGGGCCGGTTCGGGGCGGTGTTCTCCGGGGCCGCGGCCGGCTCGGCCGAGGTGCTGGGGTCGTTGTCGCCGTGCCCGTGGTGCTCGATCGTCGACTTGTCGTTATCCGCCTCGATCTGCTCCTTGGTGGGAGCGGAGGCCGTCGGGGCCGGGCACTCCAGATCCAGGTCGTTCCAGGCGAGCGGCTTGGCCGGGGCGTAGCCGGGCTTGGTGATGTACACCTTGAACGTGCCCTTGTGAGGGGCCGTCACGCGGTACTTGAAGGTGTGCGAGCCGCTGCGCACCCTGGTCGCCGGCCGGTCGGCGGGGGCCAGGTCGAGCCCCTGGCCGACTCGGGACTCTCCGGGCCCTCAGGGCGAGCGGGAGGGCGCCGAGGGCGGTGACGGTGACTGCCGTGCGGCGTGCGGGCATGCGGGAACGCCTCGAAACGGTACGTGGGAACAGGGTCGGGCCTCAGTGGGCCGGATCCCGTGGGGTGATCCGAAGCTAGCCCTTGAGAACCGTGAAATCGCCTGTTGAGGGCGGGTGAGGGAGATCCTCATGGCCCGCTTGAGGGAGTGCTCACACTGGCATCAGGTAGGTACCGTCTCGGCATGGCAGATGAGGAGATCCGGCCGGCCGGCACCGCCGACGTACCGGTCGTCGAGGGCGTGATCGACGCGGCTTTCCGCCCGTACATCGAGCGCATCGGACGGGTGCCGCAGCCCATGGAGGAGGACCACGCGGCGAACGTGGCCGCGGGCAAGGTGTTTGTGACGGGCGATCCCGTGACCGGCCTCGTCGTGGTCGAGGCGTTCGAGGACCATCTCTTCCTCGACATCATCGCCGTCCACCCCACCGCGCACGGCAGGGGAGTGGGGCGACGGCTGCTGCGGTTCGTGGACGCGCAGGCGCGTGCGCTGGGGCTGCCCGAGGTCAGGCTCTACACGAACGCGCTGATGTGGGAGAACCAGGAGATCTATCCGAAGTACGGCTATGAGCTGGTGGAGCGGCGACTGGACTGGCCCTACGACCGCGTCCACTACCGCAAGCGGCTGCTCTGACGCGTGCGTCTCATGATCGGCACCGGCCGCTCAGGCGTCCGGCCACCAGGTGCGTGCGATGTCCTTGCGGACCTCCGGGCGCCCGGCGGGGCGCTCGTCGACCTCCTCGCGGAGCCGGCGGACATCCGACTTCTTCAGGGGCTTCTGCACGGTCACACGGCGCATGGCTGCCTCCTTAAGGGGCTACCGGGTTCCGTGTTCTCACGGAGGTAGACCTTTCGGGGGAGAGTTCCTCATCGCTCCTGGTCTGTCAGTGGCGGCTGTCACGATTCGAGTGTCAGTGGCGGGTGTCACTCTTGGGGACATGGCGAACGACAGTGACGTGACGACCTCGGCGAACATCGGCGCCGACGTGGACTGGGACGCGCGGGCCGCCGGCTTCGACGAGGAGCCGGACCACGGACTGCGCGACCCGGAGGTGCGCCGGGCCTGGGCCGCGCGGCTGCGCTCCTGGCTGCCCGGGCGGGCCGGTGACGTCCTCGATCTCGGCTGCGGCACCGGCAGTCTGTCGCTCCTCGCGTCCGAGCAGGGGCACCGGGTGACGGGCGTGGACCTCTCCCCGGCGATGGTGACGTTCGCCCGGCAGAAGCTGGCCGGGCGTGACGCGGTGTTCCTCATCGGTGACGCGGCGGCACCGCCGGTCGGTGAGCGGCGCTTCGACGCCGTGCTCGTCCGGCATGTCCTGTGGGCCCTGCCCGACCCCGGCCGTGCCCTGCGGCACTGGGCCCGGCTGCTGCGGCCGGGAGGACGGCTCGTGCTGATCGAGGGGGTGTGGGGGAGGGCCGAGCCGCCGGTCGGGATACCGGCGGAGCGGCTCACCGGCCTTCTCGCGCCGATCGCCGGGCAGGTGAGCGTGGAGCGGCTGTCCGGCGATCCGCTGCTGTGGGGCGGGGAGGTGGCGGACGAGCGGTACGCGGTGGTGGCCGTGACGGCGTGAACGGGGAGGGTTCAGGCCAGGAGCGCGGTGAAATCGCCGCCGCGGGCCAGTGACTCCAATTCGTCGAGTGCGGCGAGCGCGGCGGCCGCTGCCTCGGGGTCCGTCTCGCTGAGGCCGCTGTCTGCGAACTCGTCCTCGTCCAGGCGCCGTACGTCCGTGCCGTCCGCGGAGACCCACAGGTCCAGGTCGAGGTCCTCCACGACCAGCTCCGGGCCGGAGCGCGAGGCGGGGCGGGTGATGTCGCAGTACCAGCCCTTCAGCGCGCCCGTGGCCGAGCGGACCTCCTTCACCGCGTACCAGCGGTCATGCCAGTAGTACTCCGTGAAGACGTCCCCGGGCTCGAAGCGGACGAAGCCGAAGTCGCGGACGCCGCTGCCCGCCCACGGGGCGCGGACCGCGAGGCGGGTGCCGTCGTCCGTCAGGAGCTCGCCGGTGTAGCGGATCTTCGTACGGCCCGCCTTGACGAGCGCGACGTTCAGCTGCCCGGGCAGGTCAGCCGATTTCACGGACATGGCGCACTTCCTTCGCGCAGATCTCGTAGCCGAACCACTTGTTGATGGCGATCATCGGCTCGTTGCCGGTGTCGTTGCCGGTGTCGTTGCCGGTGAACGCCTCCGTGTACCCCGCGGCACGCGCCCGGTGCAGGGAGTCGTTCTTGGCGAGCTTCGCCAGGCCCCGGCCGCGGAACGCCCGGGCGGTGCCGGTCATGGCGGTCCCGTAGCGGCTGCCGTCGGTGTGCGCCACGCTGAAGGCGGCGGGGCGGCCGTCGACGAGGGCGACCGTGGTCAGGTCCCGGTTGAGGAGCGGGTGCTTCCAGTTCTGTTCGAGCCAGGCCTCGTAGTCCGTGAACTCGGTATCGATGTCGCTCGGTTCGTCCGACACCGTCTCGGCGTCCAGTTCGAACAACGGGCGCGGGTCGTCCGCGAAGTCGGCGGCCGTGCGCAGCTCGACGCCGGCCGGCGGGTCCTCGCGGAACGGCAGCGTGCCGCCTGCCAGGTCCAGGCGCAGGAAGTAGGCGGAGCGGCTGGCCCGGAAGCCGTGCCGCTCGGCGAAGGCGAGGTTGTCCGGCTCGTCCAGCACCCAGGCGAACAGCTTCCGCACGCCCAGCCCCGCCAAGCGCTCCTCGGCGGTGCGCAGCAGGAGCGAACCGGCGCCGCGGTGTCTGCGCTCGGGGCGTACGTAGATGTTGGCGGAGCCCTGGCCGGGTTCCGGGCTGTCGTGGGCGACGCTGATCTGGGCCGTGCCGATGATCTCGCCGTCCTCCTCCGCGACGAGCTGCCCGAAGTGGGCGTCCGGGTGGGCGCGGGTCAGGGTGTGCACCACGGACTCGGGCGTGGACAGCATGTAGGGCAGGGCGAGGCGGCGGGTCCGGGAGAACCCCTCGGCGTCGGCTCGGACGTCGGGTCGCAGGTCGCGCACGATCACGGTCATGGAGGCGCACGTTACGCGGGGGCGCAGCCCGGGTGCCTCCCATTTTCCGTCGGGTACGGGACAATCGGCCTGTGACCTTGAAGATCGACATCGACGACAGTGCTCCGCCGTACGAGCAGGTGCGGGCGCGGATCTCCGAGCAGGCGCGGTCGGGGGAACTGCCGGTGGGATACCGGCTGCCGACCGTGCGGGGGCTGGCCGAGTCGCTGGGGCTCGCCGCGAACACGGTCGCCAAGGCGTACCGGGCGCTGGAGGCGGACGGCGTGATCGAGACGCGCGGGCGCCACGGCACGTTCGTGGCCGCCGCCGGCTCGGCGGCGGACCGGGAGCTGGCGGCCGCCGCCCAGGCGTTTGCGGAGCGGGCTCGCAGGCTCGGGCAGGGGGAGGACGCGGCGCTCGCCGCCGTACGGGATGCCCTGCGGGCGTCTTACGGGGAGTAGGGCGTTGCTCGGCCTGCCTGCGCCAGACGCTCGGGTGTCCGTGTGATCTCCAGGCCCGCCGATCTCCCCAGCCGCGCGAACGTCATCGCGTCCGCCACCGCCGCACCACCCGGGTCGTTGTTGAAGTACGCGTAGACGTCCTCGCCGTCGGACCAGGTCGTGGCGATGCGGTCGAGCCAGGTGGCCAGGGAGCGGCGGCCGTAGTGCGGCCAGGGCCGGGCGCGGCCCTGGTGGAAGCGGACGTAGCCCCAGTCGGTCGTGCGCCACAGCGGCGTCGCGGGGCGGGCCAGGACGTCGGCCCAGCACAGGGCCGCGTGCCGGGACTCCAGGACCGCGCGGACCTCCGGCGTCCACCAGGAGTCGTGGCGGGGCTCGACCGCGACCCGCCTCGAGGCGGGGAAGCAGGCGAGGCAGGCGTCCAGGAGGCCCGGATCGGCGCGCAGGTTGGGCGGGAGCTGGAGGAGCACCGGGCCGAGGCGGTCACCGAGACCCGCCGCGTGGCTCATCAGGCGGTCGACCGGCTCCTCGGGGTCCTTCAGCCGCTTGATGTGGGTCAGATAGCGGCTCGCCTTGACCGCGACCACGAAGTCCGCGGGCACCCGCCCGCGCCAGTCCTCGAACGTCTCCCGGGCCGGCAGCCGGTAGAAGGCGTTGTTGATCTCGACGGTGGCGAAGTGCCCGGCGTACTCCTCCAGCCACAGTCGCATCGGCAGCCCGGACGGGTACAGGACGTCCCGCCAGTCCTTGTACTGCCACCCGGACGTGCCGACGAACAGGGTCATATCCCTATCAAAGCACCACACGCCCTGGGAGGGTGGCAGTGGCGACCTTGGTCCTCCGGAGCCCCTACGCGTCGGCGCGCGTGTGGAAGCGGTAGAACAGCAACAGGAAGATGGCTGCCGTGACCAGCAGCGTCGTGATGACCACAGGACGGATGTCGTCGCCGGTCTGGCTGTAGAGGAAGCCCAGTGCGGCGCCGGCGAAGGCGGCCCGGAGCAGGGCGTGCAGGGCGTGCAGGTCGCGTCTGAGGCGCCGGGTCACCTGGACCACGGCGATGCAGACGGCTGTGAAGGCGAGCCCGCTCCACACACCCCACGCCAGATCCGGTCCGGTGATCGGACCACCGTGACGCCGGTTCACCGCGACCCAGTTGCCGTAGACGAGACCGAGGACGACGGGCAGGACCCACCGCGCGACGCGGTGGGTGGGTTCGCTGAAGACGGTGGGTGCCGTGTGTGCCATCAGAGGCCTCCCTGGTCCATGCGGAGCTCGGCGTCGCTCCTCCGCACACCGTCGCACGCCTTGGTGACAGGGAGGTGAGAAACGGTTGTGAGCGAACCCGGCGGGTGGCCCCGCTACAGATACAGCCCCGCGTCGGCGTCCCCACGCGGCTCCGGCAGGGCCGTCGGGGACGTGCCCCGGCGCAGCGCGTACAGCTCGGCCAGCGTCGCGCCCTCCCTGCCGACGCCGTCCTCGCGGCCCAGCCAGCTCACCGCCTCCCGGCGGGTCAGCGGGCCCACCTCGATCCGGGCGAGGCAGCGGCCGGGCCGGACGACGGCGGGGTGCAGGCGCTCCAGGTCCTCGTTGGTCGTGACCCCGACCAGGACGTTGCGGCCCTGGCCGAGCAGTCCGTCCGTCAGGTTCAGCAGCCGCGACAGCGCCTGGCCCGCCGTGTGCTTGGCCTCGCCGCGGATCAGCTCGTCGCAGTCCTCCAGGAGCAGCAGCCGCCAGCGGCCCTTGCCCGCCGCGTCCTCCTCGCCGATCGCGATGTCCATCAGATAGCCGACGTCACTGAACAGCCGCTCGGGGTCCAGGACGCAGTCCACCTGGCACCAGTCCCGCCAGGAGCGGGCGAGGGTGCGCAGCGCCGACGTCTTGCCGGTGCCCGGCGGGCCGTGCAGGAGGAGGAGCCGGCCCGAGATGTCCTCGGGGGTCGTCTTCATCAGGCGGTCCATCGCGTCCGCCACCGGCGCCGTGTAGTTGGGCCGGATCTCGTCCCAGGTGCCCGCCGCGATCTGGCGCGTGGTGCGGTGCGGGCCGCGGCGCGGGGAGACGTACCAGAAGCCCATCGTGACGTTCTCCGGCTGCGGTTCGGGTTCGTCCGCCGCGCCGTCCGTGGCCTGGTCGAGGACCTTCTTCGCCAGCTCCGCGCTGGTCGCCGTCACCGTGACGTCGGCGCCCCGGTTCCAGCGGGAGATCAGCAGCGTCCAGCCGTCGCCCTCCGCGAGCGTCGCGCTGCGGTCGTCGTCCCGGGCGACGCGCAGCACGCGGGCACCGGGCGGCATCAGCGTCGCCCCGGAGCGTACGCGGTCGATGTTCACGGCGTGGGAGTACGGCTGCTCGCCCGTCGCGAAGCGGCCGAGGAACAGCGCGTCGACGACATCGGACGGGGAGTCGGAGTCGTCGACGTTGAGCCGGATCGGCAGCGCCTCGTGCGGGTTTCCAGACATGCCGCCATGATCCGGCACGAGGGCGCCGCGTGCACGCGGTTTCCCGGTGCACGCGGCGTGTTCCCAGGTGCTGGTCAGGCCCCGAGGCGGGAGGCCAGCCGGCGTGCCTGGCGTGTCCTGCGGACCATGGCGTACCCCTTGGTCAGGGCACGGTCCCGGGCGAACGTACGGGCGATCGCGCGGCCTTCGACCATCCGCTCGAACTCGTCGGTGCCCGTGCTGCGGCGCACCGTCACGCGCCGCAGGGCGTACGGCCCTTGCGCACGGCGCGCGAGGCCGTTGCCGACGGCGAGTGCCTGGGCGTAGCCCGTCTCGTGCACCGCCTGCCGGACCCGGCGGCTGGAGTAGCCGTAGGGATAGGCGAACGAGGCCGGTACGGTGCCCAGTTGGTCCGCGACGATCTCCTTGCAGTGGATCAGCTCGAACCGCAGTGTGGCCTCGGAGACCTGGTCGAGCTGCGGATGGCTGTGGCTGTGTCCGCCGATCTCGACGCCCGCCGCCGCGAGCTCGCGGACCTGCTCCCAGTCCAGCATGGTGTCCAGGCCGCCGCCGGTGTCGTACGGCCCCTGGATCCACCCGGTCGAGACGAACAGGGTGGCCGGGAAGCCGTGCTTGGCGAGGGCGGGCAGGGCGTGCCGGTGCACGCCCTCGTAGCCGTCGTCGAAGGTGATGAGGACCGGTCGCTCGGGCAGCGCGCGGCCGGAGCGCCAGCACGCCGCCAGCTCGGCGGTGGTGAGGGGGCTGAGACCCCGGTCCGCGAGCACCGCCATCTGCCCGGCGAACGCCTCCGGGGTGACGGACAGGGCGCGGGTAGCGTCGTTCGGATCGGTCGCGACCGCGTGGTACATGAGGATCGGTACGCGTGCGTCACTCACGGAGCACCGCCCCCTCCGCCCCGGGCACGGACAACTCGGGCACCGAGAACGTGGTCCCGCCCCGGCGCGCCCGGACGCTGCCGACGACGTATCCGCCCGCTGCCGTCAGCACCCCGGCGACGATCGCCCCCGCCCGCCCGGCACCGCCCGGCCGGGCCAGCAGGGCGTCCCGTAGCCCCCGGGCCACCCCGGCCGGCAGGACCCGGGTGGCGTACCGGCGTTCGGACTCCAGCCCTTTGTCGGCGCCGACACTCCGGGCGACCAGGGCCTTGGACAGGCCCTCGGCGTACGTGCGCGTGCGGAAGTAGCGGAAGTGCTCGCGGGCCTCGGGCACCCGGTGGTGGATCACCGCCCGGTCGTCGATCAGCAGCACCGCGTCCGGCCGGGCCCGGCTGAGACGGATGCACAGTTCCGTCTCCTCGCAGCCCAGCGGGCGTTTGTCGCCGTCCCGGCCGATGCCGGTGGCGAAACCGCCCGCCGCGTCGAAGGCGCTGCGGCGGAACGAGGCGTTGCCGCCGAGCACGTTGCGCACCCGGACCCGGCCGGGCGGCAGGCCGCGGTAGGTGCAGCCCACCACCCAGTCGAACTCCTCGGGGAACCAGCCGGGCCGCCGCCCCGACGCCCAGACCGGCTCGGTGCGCCCGCCGACCGCCATCACGCGCGGGTCGGCGTACGCCTCGGCGAAGTGCAGCAGCCAGTCGCGCTCGGCCACGGCGTCGTCGTCGAGGAAGGCGACGACCTCGCCGCGCGCGGCGGCGATGCCGGTGTTGCGGCCGGCGGACAGGCCGCGGGGGCCCGCGTTGGCGAGCACCCGCACCACTGCGCCGCCGGAGGTCTCCTGGTCCTCCTGGTAATCCTTGTACTCCTTGGCCAGCCGCTCCCGGAGCGTGTCGTTGTGGTCGACGACCAGCAGTGTCTCCAGGGCGGGCCGTGACTGCGCCCGCACCGAGGAGACCGCCGCGAGGATGTCCTCCCAGCGGTCCTCGGTGTACGCGCAGATCACGACGGAGATGCCGGGACCGCTCAAGACACCTCTCCCCGGACCGAGTCGAGCATCGGCGACTGGGGCGAACGGCGGCGCAGCGCCCGGCGGTTGGAGCGCTCCTGGAGGATCACCCTGAGCACGCGCAGCCCGTCGCGCACGGCCCGCAGGTTGCTGGTGCCGTGGATGCGCAGGTACTCGTGGCTCGGGATCTCCTGCACCTTGAGCCCGGCCTTGACGACCCGGATGTTCATCAGGGTCTCGACCTCGAAGCCGGTGCAGTCGAGGTCGATCTTGTCGAGGCAGTGCCGCCAGAACGCGTTGTAGCCGTAGCACAGGTCGGTGTAGCGGGCGCCGAACTTGCGGTTGACGACCGTGCACAGGGCCCAGTTGCCGAGCTTGCGGATGAAGGTCATGTCGTCCGTGCCGCCGCCGTTGGCGAAGCGGGAACCCTTGGCGAAGTCCGCGCCGGAGACCAGCGCGGAGACGTACGACACGATCTCGTTGCCGTCCGCCGAGCCGTCCGCGTCGACCATCACGATGATGTCGCCGGTGCACGCCTGGAACCCGGTGATCAGGGCGTCACCCTTGCCCTTGCCGCGCTGCTCGACGACCTTGACGTCGGGCCACAGCTCGCGGGCCACCTGGACGGTGTCGTCGGTGGAGTTGCCGTCGACCAGGACCACTTCGTGGATCCAGTCGGGCAGGGTCTTGAAGACGTACGGAAGGTTCTCCGCCTCGTTCATGGCCGGGATGACCACGCTCACCGGCGGCGCGATGGCCAGGTGAGAGGAGACGGGCCGGTACTTCCCGGCGGTCGGCGGATACTGCTCCGCCGCGGCCGGCTGCAGAACTGAGCTCATGAGTCTGGTCCCTCTCGTCCGGTGGACCGCCCCCCCAGGGCAGTCCGGCTCCAGTCCGGTTCGAAAGGGGGGTTCTCACCCGTGGCACGCCGAGATGGAGCTTCGGGCACGCCGGGTGAGCTGGCAAAGCTGGCCGACGGCGAAAAACGGCAGCCGACCGCGCGGCACGGCTCGAAGACAGTTGCGGTCACCGAGCACGGCACCCCCCTACCGCGCCCCGCGTCGGTTCGTCGCGGTCCTTGAGCCCTCCCCTAGAGCCGCGTACTGACGGACCGATGCGGGTGAGATGTACGACGGTATTGACGATTGAACCCGTATGGCAAGACCTGGAACGGCCCCTCACGTTTTTGTTGGTTTGGTCGTTGCGGGATGCGTTTCGTGGGGCGCAAGTTGAAAGGTTCCGGTGACGGAAACAACCGTTCCCCGCCAGGCGTGTCGAGCCTGGCGGGGAACGGTTGTTCAGGTGCTGGTAGTCCGTGCCGGTTACGGAACGAGCTTCAGCAGCCGGTTCGGAGAGCCCGAACCCGCGCTGGTGACCTTGCCGGTGGTGGCGCCGCCGACCAGGGCCGAGGCGACCTGGGCCGGGGTGGAGGAGGTGTGGCCCGCCAGGTAGACCGCCGCGGCGCCCGCGACGTGCGGGGCCGCCATCGAGGTGCCGGAGATGGTGTTGGTCGCGGTGTCGCTGGTGTGCCAGCCGGCCGTGATGGAGGAGCCGGGCGCGAAGATGTCCAGGGCCGAGCCGTAGTTGGAGTAGCTCGCCTTGGCGTCGGTGCGGGTGGTGGCGCCGACCGTGATCGCCTCGGCGACCCGGGCCGGGGAGGACGAGGAGGCGGTGGTGCTGCTGTTGCCCGCGGCGACGGCATAGGTGACGCCGCTGGCTATGGAGTTGCGGACCGCCGTGTCCAGTGCGGCGGAGGCGCCGCCGCCGAGCGACATGTTGGCGACCGAGGGGCCGGAGTGGTTCTTCGTCACCCAGTCGACGCCCGCGATCACACCGGCCGTGGTGCCGGAGCCGCTGTTGTTCAGCACCCGCACCCCGACGATTTTCGCCTTCTTGGCGACGCCGTAGGTCGAGCCCGCGATCGTGGTGGCCACATGGGTGCCGTGGCCGTTGCCGTCGGAGGCGTTGTTGTCGCCGTCGACGGCGTCGTAACCGTGCGCGGCACGGCCGCTGATCTGCTGGTGGGTGATGCGCACACCGGTGTCGATCACGTAGACCGTCACGCCGGTGCCCGCGCTGTCCGGGTAGGTGTAGGTGCCGGAGAGCGGGAGCGAGGTCTGGTCGATGCGGTCCAGGCCCCAGGGAGCATTGGTCTGGGTGGCGGACAGCTGGACGCGCTGGTTCTGCTCGACCGAGGCCACCGCCGGGTCGGCGGCGAGGCGCCTGGCCTCGGTGGCGGAGAGGGTGGCGGAGTAGCCGTTCAGCGCCTTGCCGAACGTCTTGCGCACGGACCCGCCGTACTCCTCGACGAGATCCTTGCCCGCGGCCGAGGACGCCTTCAGGCCCGCGCTCTTCTTGAGCGTGACGATGTAGCTGTCCTTGATCGCGGCCGGGGAGTCCGCGGCGAGCACCCGCCCCTCGGCGGGAGCGGCGGCCTGGGCGGGGAGGGCGGTGAGGCCGCCCACGAGGGCGGCGGTCGCCGACAGGGTGATCGCGGCGAACCCGAGTCTCTTGCTACGCAGTTGTGCCATTACGAGGGAGTCCTCCTCTAGGCGGCGCGCGCCTGGGTGGGGCGCGCGTCATGTGGGGGATGTGCGCGTGCTCGCGCACACGGCCGGGAGCGTCGCGTTCCACCCTCGGCCGGAGTAAAGCG
Source organism: Streptomyces sp. NPDC050164 (assembly GCF_044459945.1). Classification (NCBI taxonomy): domain Bacteria; kingdom Bacillati; phylum Actinomycetota; class Actinomycetes; order Kitasatosporales; family Streptomycetaceae; genus Streptomyces; species Streptomyces sp. NPDC050164. The sequence goes on along the minus strand of NZ_JBITJK010000026.1, from coordinate 100,450 downwards.
TCGACCAACTACCGGTGTAGAACAAGAGAGTTGAGCACTAGTCAACAAATCTGTCATGGGCACGTAACAAGAGGTGCCCGGTACGTAACACGGCGTGAGGTGAACGCGCCGTGCGCGTCCTGGAAAGGGCCGAAAAGGCTTGGCATGGACACTTCCTGTCAATGCGCGTAGCTGCTACGACGGTTGTGGCAGAGATCCTGCTAAGGGAGGTTCCATGAGACGTTCCCGACTTGTCGTCTTCGTGAGCTCGCTCCTCCTCGCCGCCGGCACCGCCCTCACCGGGGCAGCCACGGCGCAGGCGTCCTCACTCGCCGCAACTGGCGGCTATGCAGCGCTCGGTGACTCCTACTCCTCCGGAGTGGGTGCCGGCAGCTACATCGGCTCCAGCGGCGACTGCAAGCGCAGCACGAAGGCCTACCCCTACCTCTGGGCCACCGCCCACTCACCCTCGACCTTCGACTTCACGGCCTGCTCCGGCGCCCGAACGGGTGATGTTCTGTCCGGACAGCTCGGCCCGCTCAGCAGCGCCACCGGCCTCGTCTCCATCACCGTCGGCGGCAACGACGCCGGATTCGCCGACGTCATGACGACCTGTGTGACCCAGTCCGACAGCGCCTGCATCTCCCGCATCAACACCGCGCGGGCGTACGTCGACTCCACGCTGCCCGGCAAGCTCGACAGCGTGTACTCGGCGATCCGCTCCAAGGCACCCAACGCCCACGTCGTCGTGCTCGGCTACCCCCGCTTCTACAAGCTCGACACCACCTGCCTCGGCCTCTCCGAGGCCAAGCGCAAGGCCATCAACGACGCCTCCGACCACCTCAACACCGCCATCGCCAAGCGCGCCGCCAACCACGGCTTCACCTTCGGCGACGTACGACCGGCCTTCACCGGCCACGAGATCTGCTCCGGCAACTCCTGGCTGCACAGCGTCAACTGGCTCAACATCGGCGAGTCGTACCACCCGAAGGCACCCGGCCAGTCGGGCGGCTATCTGCCCGTGCTCAACGCCAACGACTGACTGCTCAACCGGAGTCCGTGTCCGACTCCGTGTCAGACCCCCCGTCCGAACCCGTGTCCGAAGGAGAAGGGGAGGCCCCGCCCGTCGGGGTCTCCGTCTCGCACGTGATCGAGAACGGCACCGACTCGGACGTCGTCCGCACCGGCTCCCGCACCTCGACACCGATCTCGTTCTCGAACGTCCCGCTCTCCGCGTCCGTCGTCACGGTCACCGCGTCCTGCTTCGTACGGCCGCCGCCCTCCGGGAACGACAGCGTCTTCCAGCCCCCGTCGAGCACCGAGCCGTCCTGCGTCACCCAGCGGTAGCGCACCTCGGCCGGCAGCCGCCCCACCGTGAACGTCGCCGTGAACCTCGGCGCCTCGGCGCTCGGCGGCGGACACGGGCCCGAGTAGTCCGTGCGCGTGCCGTCCAGGCCGACCCGCACCGACTGCGGCGGCGGACTGCTCTCCTCGCTCTCGCTCGGCGTCGGCGTCGGCGAAGGACTGGACTTCCCGCTCCCGGTGTTCCGCGGCGGATCCTTGGTCTCGGCGGGTGTACTCGCCCCGGCGCCCCGGTTGCCGTTCCCGTCGCCGCCCTCGCGGTTCAGCAGCGCGTACGTCAGCCCGCCCACCGCGAGCGCCAGCGCGACCACGCCCGCGACCAGCACCCGGCCGGCCCGGCGGTCGCGGTCCTGACCGGCCGCCGTCGTCGTAGCACCGGAACCGGACGCCGCCGACTGACCCGGGAAGGGCATCGGGGGCGTGGGAGAGGGCTCGTGACGGGCCGCCACCGTCGGCGGATACGGCACCGCCCGTACGGTGCCCGCGTGCGGCGAGCCGCCCGCGGCGATGACCCGCATGTCCTGCTCGGCCCGCTCGGCCGGCAGCCGCTGCGCGGGATCCTTGCGCAGCAGCCCCTCGATGACCGGGGCGAGCGGACCGGCCCGGTGCGGCGGCGGCAGCTCCTCGTCGACGATCGCGCGCAGCGTGCTCAGCGGGGTGTCATGACGGAACGGGGAGTGGCCCTCGACCGCCGCGTACAGCAGCACACCGAGTGACCACAGGTCGGACTCCGGGCCAGGCGTGCGGCCGAGCGCCCGCTCCGGGGCGAGGAACTCGGGCGAGCCGATGACCTCCCCGGTCATGGTCAGAGCGGAGCTGCCCTCGACCATGGCGATCCCGAAGTCGGTGAGCACGATCCGGCCGTCGTTCGCGATCAGCACATTGGCCGGTTTCACATCCCGGTGCAGCACCCCGGCCTCGTGCGCCGCCCGCAGCGCGGCCAGCACCTCGGCGCCGATGTGCGCGGCACGCTGCGGCTGCATCGGGCCCTCGGCGTCCAGGACCTCGGCCAGGGAGAGCCCGCGGACCAGTTCCATGACGATCCACGGCCGGCCGCCGTCCGTCGCCACGTCGTACACCGTCACCACGTTCCGGTTGGCGACCCGGGCCGCCGCCCACGCCTCCCGCTCCAGCCGGGCGTACATCCGCTGCACGTCGTCGCCCCCCAGTCCGGCCGGGGCGCGCACCTCCTTGACGGCGACCTCGCGGTGCAGCACCTCGTCGCGGGCGCGCCACACCGTCCCCATACCGCCCTCGCCGAGCGGTGCCAGGAGCCGGTAGCGGCCCGCGATCACACGCTCATGACCCGGTTCTTCGGACACGGCGCCCCCATTCGCAGCCGGGCGAAATCTCCACGAGGTCTGTTTTCCCCATGACGTCGGATTTCCTCACGAACGTAACTCAGCCCAGCGCGGATGCCGCCCCCTTGAACACCAGTCCGGCTCCGAGTACCACCACGGCGAAGGCCGAGCCGAGCGGCGCGGTCCGGCGCACCAGGGCCGCCATCGGGCCCGCCGTCCAGCGGGGACGGCGGTCCAGGAGCCGGGTCATGCCGCTGCCCGCCTTGACGACGGCGTACCCGGCGGCCGTGAGGGTGAGCGCGAGCCCGACGCCGTACGCGACGACCAGCAGCAGACCGAACCAGGCCTGCCCGAGGGCCGCGGCACCGACGAGCACCACCACGGCGGACGGGCTGGGCACGAGCCCGCCCGCGAAACCCATGAGGATCGTGCCGCGGAGGGTGGGGGCGACGGGGTGGGAGTGGGTGAATCCGCCGTGGGTGTGCTCGACCGTGTGGGGGTGGGAGTGGGGGCGGGTGTGGTCGTGCGGGTGGTCGTGGTGGCGGTGGTCGTGGTCGTGGTCGTGGTCGTGATGGTGATCGTGCGCGTGGGTGTGGCCGTGGCTCTCGTCGTCGTGGGTGTGGGTGTGGCCTCCGGGGCCGTGGTGGTGGGGGTGCGCGCGGTTGCGCAGGGCCCGGCGGACCAGGCTCGCGCCCGCCAGGGTCACCAGGATGCCGCTGGCGACGCCGAGCCAGGCGATCACCGAGGGGGCCGCCGCCGAACCGGCCGTGACCAGGAGGCCCAGGGCGACCACGCCCAGGGTGTGGGTGACCGTCACCGAGGCGGCCATGGGCAGGACGTCCTTCATCCGGGCCTGGCCGCCCCGGGCCGCCGCCGTCGCGGCCATGATGGTCTTGCCGTGGCCCGGGGCGAGCGCGTGCATCGCGCCGAGGACGACGGCGATGAGCAGGGCCAGCGCGGCGAAGCCCGCGGTGAGGTCGTGCCGGGCGACCAGGTCGTCCAGGGCCCGCGTCCAGCGGTCGGCGCCGCGCGGCAGCACGGAGGCGGCGGGGGCGTCCGACTCCTCCTCGGCCAGGGCCGCACCGCCGGGGCGCACGCGCAGGGCGGCGGCCGCGGTGTCGGCCGGGGAGGAGAGCAACTCCTCGGGATAGCGGGTCAGTTCGGCCGATATCGACTTCTCCGGTACGTCCGACTCGGAGAGCGTCATACGGTCGCCCCGCGCCGTGATCTCCCGCCAGCCCGGGCCGGAGGAGGCGCCCGCGCCACGGAAGCCGAGGGACACGGTCTCCTCGTCCGACGTGCCGGACGGCAGGGGAGCGGTCAGCTCGCACTCCACACGGAGGGTGTCGAGCCCCGCCTGCCCGGGCCGCACGCGCGCGTGGCTGCGCTCGGTGGTGAGCGGGGTGCCGCGGCCGTCGACGGTGAGCCTGCTGTCCGCGGCGGCCGCGGCGCACCGCTCGCGGGCCCACAGGGTGATGCCCAGCCGCTCGATGTCGGGTCCCGCCTGGGTCGCCGGGATCTCGGCGAGGTCCTCGACGTGGTGGACCCGGAGTTGGCCGGGGGCGGCGACCAGACCGTCGTAGCGGTTGACGGTGAAGTTGCCCAGCGGGTGGGCGCTCGCCGCGCCGGCGGGCAGCAGGGTGAGCGCGCAGGCGGCCGTGAAGACGGCGGCGCCGGACGCGAACAGGCGGCGCGGGGTCACCGGGTCCCCTCCAGGTCCTTGAGCGCGGTGCGGGCCTCGCGGGCGCCGAGCGGCGAGAAGCCGGGGTTCAGGTCGAGCGCGGCCTTCAGGTGGGCGCGGGCCTCGCGGTCGTTCCCGGTGGCGCGTTCGATGATGCCGCGGTGGTAGAGGAAGCCGGCGTTGCGGTAGCCGGTGGCGGTGGCGCGGCGGGCGTAGGGCAGGGCCTCCTCGTCACGGCCGTTGACGTGCAGGGCCCAGGCGAGGGCGTCGGCGGTGTGCACGCTGTGCCGGCGGTTCCACTCGGCGCGGGCGGCGCGCAGGGCCTCCTTCTTGTCGCCGTGGTCGGCAGCGGCCATGGCCGAGTCGAGGTCGGCGTTGACACCGCCCGCGCGGGCGAGGGACGTCCAGGCGTCGACGAGGGCGTACTGGTCGCCGGCCTTCGCCCGGTCGCCGTCGGCACCGCGGTCCTCGTACAGCTCGCCGAGGGCGACGAGCGGGCCGGGCAGCGGGAAGCGGGCGACGACCTGTTCCAGTGCCTCGACGGCGGCCGTCCGCTCGCCGTTCGCGGCCTGGGCGCGGGCGCGGCCCTCCAGGGCGGGGAGGTAGTCCTCGTCGGCGGCGAGGGCACGGGCGTAGTGGCCGAGGGCCGTCTTGTACTCGCCCTGGTTCCAGGCGAGCTGGCCGAGGGAGGTGGCGACGTACGCGATGTCGGCGGGCGAGTCGGCGGCCTCCAGTGCGCGCTCCAGCACGTCACGCGCCGCACGGACGTCGCCGCGCAGCTCCTTCACGTACGCGTACCGCGTGAACACGGGCACCCCGGGCCGCCTGTCGTCGGCGGTGCCGGCGGCCTCGGCGGCGTCCTCGTACCGGCCGAGTTCGACGAGGGCGTCGATACGCGTGCACAAGGCGCGTTCGTTGTAGGGGTTGTGCTTCAAGGCCCGGTCGGCTTCCTTCAGCGCGCCGGTGAAGTCGTGCCGGGCGGCGGCGAGGGCGGCACGGCCGGCGAGGGCCTGGTCGTTGCCGGGGTCCAGCTCCAGGGACCGCTTCAGCGCGCGCTCGGCCTGCGGATAGCGCGAGGGGTCGCCGTTCGTCCGGGCCTGTTCGACGTAGGCGATCCCGAGGGTGGCCCAGCTGCCGAAGTCCCTGGGCTGGGTGCGAAGATGCCGCTGCAGGGACCCGATCCCCGAGTCGAGATCCCCCCGGGCCAGCACGCCGGCTGCCGGCGCACCGGCGGACACGGCCTCGACACCGGCCCCCGCACGGCCGCCCCCCGTACCCCCGAAGGCGATGGCCCCACCGGTCAGCGCGACGGCCAACAGCGCGGCACAGCCTGCCAGATGAGCAGCCCGCCAACGCCGCCCGCCATCAGCGGCCCGCCGCACGGCGGCCACGCGTTCGTCGACGCCGGCGTCGTTCTCGGGGTCGGCGTGGGAGCGGGGCGCGCTTTCGGCGCCGGTGTTGTCCTCGTGCCCGGAAGGAGGGCCAAGGCTGCGCCCGTCAGGTTTGCCTTCGGCGGCGGGTTCGGTCTCGGCGCCGGGATGGTCGTGGGTGCCGGGCGTGCTCTCGGCACCGGGGCCGGTGCCGTGCGCGGCGCGAGCCTTCATGCCGGGGGAGGACGCACCTGCCGTGCCCACCGCCCCAGGGACCGGGTCGGTGTCGTGCCCGCCCCCTGTCCCGCCGGCTGGCTCCGGGCGCGGCCCGTCGCCCGCTTCGGCAGCCGAGCCCTCATCCTGCCCCGCCTCCACCCCGGCGTCACCGCCCGTGCCGGCTCGCCCCTGCCCCCGCAGCACCGACGGCTCTGAGTCGGTCTCCTGGCCGGGGTGCGGCTGGTCGTCGTCGCGCCTCTCCGGTGCGCTGTCCGTCGTACGCGGAGGCATGACCTCTCCTCGGTCGGGTGTGCTGATGCTGGGGTGGGCGGCGCGGCCCGTGCCGTGGGGGACGGTGGGGAAACGGGCCGCGCCTGTCGGTGGGAGCGGAGCGGGTCAGTACGCCCGGTTCCGCATGCGGCGCCACCACATGAGGGCCGCGCCGATCAGGACGATGCCGCCCGCCCCGGCCCCGGCCGACGCGGCGATCAGGCGCATGTCGTCCGAGCCCTGGGCGCCGGCCGGCCGGAGCGCGTCGCCGAGCTGGTTGCGGACGTCGTTGCCGCCCTCCACGCCCTTGGCGAGCGGCCCGCGCGACCCCTCCGTCGGCAGGGCGACGTACGGGAAGGCCCTCTCGAAGTCCTTGTCGTTCTTGTCGACCGCGTCGCCCAGGTCGTTCTTCGCGCCCAGCAGCTCGCCCTCGACGACCTGGAGGGAGGCGTCGATCACGTCGTCCGTCAGCCGCCGGCCGTTCGGGAAGCCCGCGTTGTCACCGTCCAGGACACCCAGCCGCTTGGGCTCGGCGGCCGGCTTGATCGAGGTGTTGAGACGCAGCTGCTCCGACGGCGTCACGTGCGGCGGCTGGTTGAGGTCCTTGACGCCCTTGAGGAACACGTCGACCAGGTCGTTGCGCGGCTCGTCGGGCGCCGGGATCTTGTAGATCGCCTCGATGAGCTTGGGCAGCTCCGGGTTGGTGACGTTCTGAAGGAACTGGGCGTCGTCCCGCGGCGCGGACGCGTTGAACTTGTCCTTGTCCTTCAGCGGGTTGACGACCTCGTTGACCAGCGGGTTGCCGAGGCGCGAGACCTGCGCGAAGTAGCCCTGGGCGTTCTTGCGCTGCGTCGTCGACCAGATGCCGACGACCGGCTGGTCGTGCGACTGGGTGATGAAGCTGTTGGGGACCTGGAGGGCGACCGTGTTGACGTTGTAGCCCTTGAGCGTGTCGTTGCCGACCTCGGAGAGGTTCCCGCCGTACAGCAGGTCGAAGACCCTGAGGTCCAGGAAGAACGGGTCGTCGGCCTGCCCGGCGAACGTCTGGGCGCCCCCGGCGAGCTTGTGGATCGCCTGCTTGCGCAGGGTGTTGTAGTCCGGCATCGACGCCTTGCCGACGTTCGACGGCGCCACCGGCACGTCGTCGGCGACCTTGGTCTTCGACACCGCCTTCAGATCGCGCAGTTTGATCAGTTCGAGGTCGTACGTCTGCGTGATGTTGAGGTCGGGGTCGTCGAGGCTCTCGACCGGACCCGTGTTGTACAGGAACGTCTTGTCGTTCTTCGTGTGCGTCTTGAACGTGTACCGGAACAGCAGGTCTTCCTGCGCGTCACCGTCGCTGTCGATGCGCAGGTCGTACTGGGCGTCCTCGGCGAACGTGAAGAAGTTCGGCCCGCCGGCGGGTTCCTCGAAGGGGATCCAGTTCGCGACGATGGTCGTCGTGTCCGGCTTGTCCGGGCTGACGAACGCGTACACGTCGGTGTTGTCGTACTGCGGGGTCCCCGAGATCAGCGGGGCCTCGCGGTGACTGGAGGCGGAGGCCGCCTCAGGTTCCAGCGCGGTCACACCGGCGGCTGCGAGCCCGCCGGCGGCCAGCGCACCACAGATCGCGGTCGCGATGCTCCTGCGTCCCGCACCGGTCCTGGAGAAAGGTGTCATGCCGTCCGTCCTCAGTGCCAACTTGCCTGACACACGCCATTCGGAGCGGTCGGCGAAGCGGATTGGTCGAATCTCAAACGTTCTTACGGCCCGTCGGGAAAGTTGTTTCATCGCCGGGCGACCCGCGTTTTCGGCGCGCTGATCCGTAACCCCATCCGGAGGTGTGTGCGTTGCGAATGCCTCGTGTGAGGGGACAGGCCCCATGCGGCCTGGGAGAGGGGGACCGAGTGGAGGCGGACGAGCTGCTGCTGCTCGTGGCGGGCGGCGACCAGAAGGCCTTCGAGGATCTGTACGGGCTGGTGTCCGGCCCGGTGTTCGGGCTCGTACGGCGAGTGGTGCGCGACCCCGCCCAGTCGGAGGAGGTGGCTCAGGAGGTGTTGCTCGAACTGTGGCGCTCGGCCGCGAAGTTCGACCCGGGCCGGGGCAGCGCGATGTCGTGGATCCTCACCCTCGCCCACCGCCGTGCCGTCGACCGGGTGCGCAGCGCCCGCGCGGCCGGCGAGCGTGAGCAGCGGGAGGCCTGGCGCGCCCACCACCCGGCCTTCGACCAGGTCACCGAGGAGGTCGAGGCGGGACTCGAACGCGAGTGGGTACGCGTCTGCCTGGACCGCCTCACCGACCTCCAGCGCCAGTCCGTCACCCTCGCCTACTACGAGGGCTACACCTACCGTGAGGTGGCCGAGCGGCTCTCCCTGCCGCTGGGCACCGTCAAGACGCGGATGCGCGACGGGCTGACCCGGATGCGCGAATGCCTGGGAGGCGTGGCATGAGTCTCTTCCGCCGCGAGGACCTGCACTCGCTCGCCGCGCCCTACGCGCTCGACGCCCTGGAACCCCCGGAGCGGGTCCGCTTCGAGAAGCACCTCAGGGACTGCGTCCGCTGCGCCGCCGAGGTGCGCGCCCTGTCCGAGGACGCCGTCCGGCTCGCCTGGTCCAGCGCCGCCCCGGCCCCCGCCGCCCTGCGCGACCGGGTCATGGCCGCCGTACGGACGACTCCGCAAGACCCGGCGCCGCAGGACACGGCACGCGAGCCGGCCCGCGTGCGTGCGCCGCAGCTGCCGCCGCACGTGTGGGGCACCCAGCCGCCGCCGCGGCAGCGACAGCGGCGCCGGATCCCGCTGTTCGTGCCCTTCGCCACGGCCACCGCCGCCGCGGCCCTCGTCGTTGCCTCGTTGTTCGCGGTGCAGGCGAACCGGACCCAGGACCAGCTGACCGCCGAGCGGGACCGGTCACGTGAGATCGCCCACGTTCTCGCGGCTGGGGACGCCCGTGCGAGCAGCGGCCGGGACGGGCGGGGCAGAACCATCGCAGTGATCGCTTCCGCCTCGCAGGCGAGCGCGGTGGTCACCCTCGGCGGATACGGTGCCCCGTCGGGCGGCCGAGTGCACCAGTTGTGGCTCATGCGCCCGGGCGCGCAACCACGCTCCCTGGGCCTCTTCGAGGGCGACACGCCCCTGGTCGCGACGGATCTCGGCACCTCCGCGACGTCACTGGCCGTAACCGTCGAGCCCGACGGCGGATCGCCGCAGCCCACCACCCAGCCAATCGTCCAACTCGCCCTGAAATCTGTTGGATTCGGAGAGTAATCGGACATACATCGTCAACCCCCTTGTGGGGAAGGTGAATCCTGTGACCGCGATACACGAGTGCCCGGACGGGGCGATAGGGTTAACCTGCCCGGGCCGGGTGGACTCGTACGGGTGGGGAGTGACATGGAACAGATAACAGTGCGCAGCAGGGCGAGGGTCCCTGCGATCACCTGCGGGAGCAGCGCGACCAGTTCGCGCCTCGACCGCCACCTCTCGGTGCTGGGTGGTCCTGCCGTCCCGCAGCGGGAGACGGTCGAGGCGACCTCGCTGATGCGCGAACTGACCGCGCGTCAACCGCAGGACCGCAGTGGCAGGGGAGCGCGCGTGCGCCGCGTCTCGCTCTTCGCACCGCTGCGTCGGCTGCGCCGCTCGCTGTTCGGCGGCAAGTAGGGGCCCGCGCTCGGGCGGTCACACCGCTCCTGGCGTAACGCTGCGCACTCGTCGTCCGTCATCCCCACGGCACGCAGCAGCGCCAGGTGTGTACCCGAGCGCGGCCCGCCCCCAGTCGGTGCCTCATCCCCGCCCGGCAGTGACCGGGGGCGTCGTCCGGCTCCGGTGTTCCGGCCGCCCCTTCACCGTTCCCCGTGCGCGTACTGACGCACGGCCAGCGGCACGAACACCCCGAGCAGCACGGCGCACCACAGCAGCGACCCCGCGACGGGGTGGGCCACCGGCCAGGCCGCTCCGTCGGGTACAGGGGCGTTGCCGAACAAGTCCCGCAGGGCCGTCGCCACCGCGCTGATCGGATTCCACTCGGCGGCCGTGCGCAGCCACCCCGGCAGTCCGCTCGTCGGAATGTACGCGCTGGACAGCAGCGGCAGCAGGAAGGTCGCCCCGCCCAGCTGACCGGCCGCCTCCTCGTTCCGGGTGAGCAGGCCGAGGTAGATCCCGGCCCAGGTGCAGGCGAAGCGGAACAGCATCAGCAGCCCGACGGCCCCCGCCGCTGCGAGCGGGCCGCCCTCGACCCGCCAGCCCACCGCGAGCCCCACCAGCAGGAACGGCACCGTCCCGACGGCAGTGACCACCACGTCCGCGGCGGCCTGCCCCAGGGGTACGGCCGCCCGGCTCATCGGCAGCGTACGGAAGCGGTTCGTCACGCCCCGGTGCGTGTCCTGGGCCGCCTGGAACATGCCGGTCATGATCCCGCCCGCGGCGGTCGCCACCAGCAGGCCCGGCACGAGGAACGCCCGGTACGCCTCGCCCGGCATCGCCAGTGCGCTGCCGAAGACGTAGCCGAAGAACAGCAGCATGCTGATCGGCATCGTCTGGGTGAGGATCAGCAGCCCCGGGTTGTTCCGCATCCGCAGCAGCTGGCGGCCCAGCATCGCGGTCCCGTCGTACGCCAGCATGCTCATGCGGCACGCTCCTTCTCGCCGGTCGTGGTCGTGGTGCCCGTGAGGCGCAGGAAGACGTCGTCGAGGGTCGGTGGCCGCAGGCTCACGTCGAGCAGCGGCACGCCCGCCGAGTCCAGCGTGCGAACGAGCAGGGGGAGGGTGAGCGTCGGGTCCTTGGCGACCGCGCCGACGGCGTTCCGCTCGTGGTCGAACGACGGCTGCGCGCCGGTGAGCCGGTCGAGGACGGCCGCCGCCTTCGTGAGCGCGTCCGCGTCCGTCACGACGACCTCGGCGTGCGCCCCGACGAGCGCCTTGAGCTGCGCCGGCGACCCGGTGTGCGCGACCCGGCCCCGGTCCACCAGGGCGATGTCGTCGGCGAGTTGGTCGGCCTCCTGAAGGTACTGGGTGGTGAGGAGCACGGTCGTGCCCTCGGCGGTCAGGTCGCGCACCGCGTCCCAGATGACGTTGCGGCTGGCCGGGTCGAGGCCGGTCGTCGGCTCGTCCAGGAACAGCACCTCGGGGCGGCGGATCAGGCTCGCCGCCAGGTCCAGCCGGCGCCGCATGCCGCCGGAGTAGGTGGAGGCGGGCCGGTCGGCGGCCTCGCCCAGCCCGAAGCGGTCGAGGAGCTCCGCGGTCCGGCCGGCAGGGCCGCGCACCCGGTGCAGCCTGCCGAACAGCAGCAGGTTCTGACGTCCGGTGAGATCCCCGTCGATCGACGTGTCCTGCCCGGTGACACCGATCCGGCGCCGTACGGCGGCGGCCTCCCGGGTGAGGTCGTGCCCGGCGACCCGTGCGGAGCCCGCGTCCGGCCGCAGCAGCGTGGTCAGCAGCCGTACGGCCGTGGTCTTGCCCGCCCCGTTCGGCCCGAGGACCCCGCACACCGTCCCCTCGGCCACCGCGAGATCCAGCCCGCGCAGGGCACAGACCTTCCCGAACCGCTTCTCCAGACCCTCACTAAGTACAGCGTACGTAGAAGTCATGTCATGACCATAGCGCACTACGTACGGTGTACGTAACTAGGATGGAGGCCGAGGTGATGACCGATGGCGGGCCGAGCGGCCGTACCCGAAGTGATCTGGGCGCGCCCCGAGCGCACCGGCCGTGGGCCGAAACCGGCGTTCACCCGCGCCGACATCGCGGCGGCGGCGGTGCGGATCGCCGACGCGGAGGGGCTGGACGCGGTGTCCATGCGGCATGTCGCGGCGGAACTGGGCTGCGGCACGATGTCGCTGTACAACTACGTCCCCCGCAAGGAGGACCTGTACGAGCTGATGGTGGACGCCGTCGGTGCCGAGCACGAGTTGTTCGAGCCCACGGGCGACTGGCGCGCCGACATGCTCCGCAACGCGCAGGAGACCCGGGCCATCATGTACCGCCACACCTGGGTGCCGCGTGCGATGTCAGGGTTGTTCGGCTTCAGCCCCAACACCCTGCGCTACCTGGAGCACTGCCTGGCCTGCCTGGAACCGCTCGACGCTCCGGCCGGCACCAAGACGGAGCTGATCGCACTGCTCAACGGGGTCGTGACGACGTACACCGCGAACGACATCGCGACCGTCGAGCGCACCCGCTCCATGCCGTGGTCCGAGGAGGAGGAGAACGCGGTCCGGATGGCCTATCTGGGCAGCCAGGTGGCCACCGGCGCGTATCCGCGACTGGCCGCGGCCTTCATGGAGCAGAGCGGGCCGGTCGATCTGGAAGCGGTGTTCAGACGGGCCCTCGAACGCGTACTGGACGCCTACGATCCCGACCTGCGCTAGAGCAGCGCGAGTTGCCCCTCCGGGCCCTCCTCGGGGTCGCCCAGCACCGAGGCCGGGCGGCGGGCCGACGCCGGTACCGGCAGGACGCCGGCCTCGCGCAGCTCGGTCGTCGTGATCGGGTCGGGGATCGTCGGCTCCTCCAGCGGGCGCAGTTCGGCCAGCAGGGCCAGGACCGTGATCAGTTCCAGCAGCTCCGACGTCCAGGTCTGGGGCCATGTGGCGGGGCGGATCGCCGCGAGTGTGCCCGGCTCGGCCTCGGTGACGCGCGCCGTGAACCACTGCTCCAGGACGCGCACCCCGCCCACCTCGAAGTCCCATGCCTCCGGCGGCACCGGGGAGATGCGGCCCTCGTCCAGGAGGAGAGCTTCCTCCTCCCTGTCGTAGCGCAGGGTCAGGGGGCGGGAGGGCAGCGGGGCGCGGACGTAGGGGCGGCGGCCGCCGGGGAGCTTGGGGCGTTCGCCGTCGCGGCGCATCAGCCACAGCAGCCGGTGGCCCAGCTCCAGGCCTCGCGCCCAGGCGTCGGCGTCCCCGGTGAGCGGGACGGAGAGGTCCGGGCGGGCCGTCGCCGTGATCCAGGCCAGTACGTCCAGCGGTGTGGGGGCGCCGCCCAGGCGAGTGGCCAGGTGGGCGAGCAGGCCGGGGGCCAGGTTCGGCTCCTGCCCGCCTGGTCGCCGGAACAGCGGGCGGATCCGGCCGGGGCGGAGCAGCGGGAGCAGGGAGGTGACGAGCAGGCGCGGGGCGCGGGCCTCGGGCGCCTCCAGCACGAAGACCTGCCGTTCGTCCGCCACCCGCCACAGTTCCGGGCGGGCCGCGTCGATGAGCCGCTGGTCGGGGATCAGCCACTGCTCGTCGAAGGGGGCGTACAGCACGCGCACCGGCTCCGGGCACGGCCCCGAGGCGCGCGCCAGCTTCTGGGTGCCGCTGCCGGCCCGGCCGGGCAACTGGCCGACCGCCGTGTGCGGCGTGCGTGAGCGGGTCGGCTCGAACAGGGTCTCGCGGTCGGGTCCTTCGGCCTTCATCAGGGCGTCCCAGCGGGCCTTCAGGGACACCGCGTCGGGGCCCGCCGGCCACCCCCGGCCGAGCCGCGGCGGTGCGACGGACCACGGCATGAGGTCCGCCAGCAGCGGAGCGTCGTCGTGCGTCACGCAGGGCATCGTACGGCGTGGCTCCGACACACGGGTCAGGTCGCGTCCAGGGTCACCGTGAAGGAGAAGCGGTCCCCCCGGTACTGGATGACGGCCACGTCCGCAGGCCGCCCGCCGGCGTCGTACGTGACGCCCGTGTAGTGCAGGATCGGGCTGAGCAGCGGCACTTGGAGCAGTTTCGCGGTCTCCGGGTCGGCCAGGCGGGCCTCCACCGTGTCCGTGATGCGGCTGATGTCCGCTCCGACGGCATCCCGCAGCACTTTGGTCATGGGCCACCGGACCAGGTCGTCCAGGTCGATGCGCGCGGCCAGTTCGGGACGCACGTAGTTGCGGGCGTGGTTGGTCGGCTCACCGGTCTTCTCGTCGCTGCGCAGCCGGTGGTACGTCGCCACCTCGGACAGATCCGGGAAGAACTCGGCGAGTTCGGCCGGCACCGGGGTGGTGCCGTGGTCCAGCAGTTCGGCCGTCATGCCGGACTGCTGGGCCACGATCGCGTCCACCGAGCCGAGCAGACGGACCGGCGAACCCCGGCGCGCATGCGGCTCGATGAACGTGCCGCGCCGTCGGTGGCGCGAGATGAGCCCCTCGTCCTCCAGCTCCTTCAGCGCCTGCCGCATGGTCAGCACGCTCACGCCGTAGTGCCCGGCCAGCTGCTCCTCGGTGGGCAGGCGCAGCGGGTCCTGGGGCGAGCGGCCGAGGATCGAGGCACGCAGCGACTGCGACACCTGATACCAGAGCGGCAGCTTGCGGTTCAGGACGATCGAGTCCGGGGCGAAGGAGGTCACGGGCCATCCGTACCGGTCGGGGCTGTTCAGTGCAAGGGACGGAAGTGCCGCTCCAGGCCCTGCCAGACGTCGTCGTAGCGCTGCTGGAGGTGTTCGGCGCGGGCCGCCTGCGGTGTGAGGGCGATCGGCCAGCGCGTCTCGAACATGAACGCCAGGCCGTCGTCGATCTTCTGCGGCCTCAGCTCGGCGGCGCTCGCCCGGTCGAAGGTCTCCCGGTCCGGGCCGTGCGCCGACATCATGTTGTGCAGCGAGCCGCCGCCCGGCACAAACCCTTCCGCTTTCGCGTCGTACGCGCCCTCGATCAGGCCCATGTACTCGGTCATCACGTTCCGGTGGAAGTACGGCGGCCGGAACGTGTCCTCGCCCACCAGCCAGCGCGGGGCGAACACCACGAAGTCGACCCCGGCCAGACCCGGGGTGTCCGACGGGGACGTCAGCACCGTGAAGATCGACGGGTCCGGGTGGTCGTACGTGATGGTGCCGAGCACATTGAAACGGCGCAGGTCGTATGCGTACGGCACATGGTTGCCGTGCCAGGCGACGACGTCGAGCGGGGAGTGGTCGTAGGTGGCCGTCCACAGGTTGCCGCAGAACTTGTTCACCACCTCCACCGGGCCCTCGACGTCCTCGTACGCGGCGACCGGGGCGCAAAAGTCCCGGGGGTTGGCGAGGCCGTTCGCGCCGATCGGGCCGAGGTCGGGCAGGCGGAAGGGCGCACCGTAGTTCTCGCACACATAGCCGCGGGCGGACCCGTCCAGCAACTCCACACGGAAGCGGACCCCACGCGGGACGAGCGCCACATGGCCCGGCTCCACATGGAGCAGACCGAACTCCGTGCGCAGCAGCAGCCCGCCGCGCTCCGGGACGATCAGCAGCTCGCCGTCGGCGTCGCTGAACACCCGGTCCATCGAGGCGTTGGCGGTGTAGAGGTGGACGGCGATGCCGGTGCGCTGGGTGGCGTCGCCATTGCCGCCCAGGGTCCACAGGCCGGCCAGGAAGTCGGTCTCGGGCGCCGGGTCGGGGAGCGGGCCCCAGCGCCGGCGGTTGGGGTCGGGCACGGTCTGGGTGAAGGGGGCGGTGCGGATCGAGCCGTTGTGGGTGCGGGTGAACGCCGGGTGCGCGGCCGACGGTCGGATCCGGTACAGCCACGAGCGGCGGTTGTGGGCCCGGGGCTCGGTGAAGGCCGTACCGCTCAGTTGTTCCGCGTACAGCCCGAGCGGGGCCCGCTGGGGCGAGTTGCGGCCCTGAGGCAGTGCGCCCGGGACGGCCTGAGAGCTGTGCTCGTTGCCGAAGCCGGAGAGATAGGTCAGCCCTTCGGCGGTCTTCCGCGCTCCCCCACGCTCGAACCCGCTCGCGCGGGAGGTACCCCCATCGCCCATGATCGCTGCTCCCTTGCATCCGATTCCTATGCAGTACCGTAGGATTGCGTTTTCCCCAGCGCAAGGGAGACACGTGCTCCGCGCGCCCTCCTTCCGGCGGATGACCGGAACCCGACTCCAGGACGATCCGCGGTACCGGACGCGCGTTCTACGCTCCCGGCATGTCGTGTACACGGGGACCTCTGGCCGTGCTCGTGGTCTGTGTCCTCCTCCTGGCCGGATCCGCGGGCTGCGGCTCCGGTGCCGAGCGGGAGCGGGGCGGCGGGGTGTCGCCCACACCGATGGGCAGGCTGCTGGAGGACCGGGACGACGAGGGGCGGCCCTACCGGGAGGTGGGGCAGGAGAGCGCCCCAGGCGTCGGCGTCGAGGTGCAGCCCGGCGCGGCCGACGGCTGGGACGTGCGCCTGACCCTGCGGAACTTCCGTTTCTCGCCCGCCTCCGAGTCCGCCGGGGCGGTGGCCGGACGCGGCCTCGCGCACCTCTATGTGGACGGCCGCCTCGTCGCCCGGCTCCGCGCCCCCGGTTACCGCCTCGCCGGCCGGCTCGTACCGCGCGGCACGCACCAGGTGACGGCCCGCCTCTACGCCGACGACGGCACCGTATGGGTGGTGGACGGCGAACCCGTGGAGAGCACGGCCGACATCACCGCGTCGGAGCCGGGCCCGGCCACGACGCCGAGCGCGAACGCCCGGCGCAAGGCGCGGGCCCGTGCAACGCCCCGGTCACCTACCGGGGGGCGAGGTTCACCGGACCGCGCCGGAAAGGCATCATGAAGCCCGTGCCCCACGCGACATCGCTCCGTCGTGCGCCCGTGCAGCGGCGCAGTGCCGAACGCCTGACCAGGATCCTCGACGCCTGCGCCGACCTCCTCGACGAGGTCGGCTACGACGCCCTGAGCACCCGTGCCGTCGCCGAGCGGGCCGGAGTGCCCATCGGCTCGGTCTACCGCTTCTTCGGCAACAAGCGCCAGATGGTCGACGCGCTGGCCCAGCGCAACCTCGAGCGCTACTCGGAGCGGATCACCCAGCGCCTGCGGGAGGCGGATGACGGGGGCTGGCGCGAGGCCATGGACGCCGTGCTCGACGAGTACCTGGAGATGAAGCGCACCGCGCCCGGCTTCTCCCTCGTCGACTTCGGCAACCAGATCCCGGTCGGCGCCCGCCAGGCCGAACCCAACCACCGCGTCGCCGACCGCCTCACCGAGCTCCTCTCCGGCTACCTCGACCGCGAGCCGGACGACGATCTGCGCCGGGTGTTCCTCATCGCCGTCGAAACCGCCGACACCCTCGTTCATCTGGCCTTCCGCGTCGCACCCGAGGGGGACCGGAAGATCATCGAGGAGGCTCGGGAGATGCTGCGGGCCTATCTGGCCCGGGTACTCGACTGACTCACCCCCGGCGAGGCCTCCCCACCGTGCATACCGGTCGGTATGCTCGGGCGGGTCCGTGCGTCACCGTAGCCGCCGCCCCCGGGAGGACCCGTGTCCCGCACCGCCCTGCGAATCTGCCCCCTGTGCGAGGCCACCTGCGGCCTGACCCTCACCGTCGAGGGGACGCGCGTCACCCACGCCCGCGGTGACCGCGACGACGTGTTCAGCAAGGGGTTCATCTGCCCCAAGGGCGCCTCCTTCGGGGCCGTCGACGCCGACCCCGACCGGCTGCGCACCCCGCTCGTGCGCAGGGACGGCGAGCTGCGCGAGGCCACCTGGGAGGAGGCCTTCGACGCGGTCGCCGCCGGCATCCGGCCCGTCGTGGAGCGGTACGGCCCGAACTCCGTCGGCGTCGTCCTCGGCAACCCCAACGTGCACACCATGGCCGGCGCCCTCTACCCGCCGGTGCTGCTCGCCGGGCTCGGCACCCGCAGCGTCTTCACCGCCTCCACGGTCGACCAGATGCCCAAGCACGTCTCCAGCGGACTGCTCTACGGCGACGCGAACGCCATCCCCGTGCCCGACCTGGACCACACCGACCACCTGCTCCTGATCGGCGCCAACCCGCTGGAGTCCAACGGCAGTCTGTGCACGGCCCCCGACTTCCCCGGCAAGCTCAAGGCGCTCAAGGCGCGCGGCGGCACGCTCGTCGTGATCGACCCGCGGCGCACCCGCACCGCGAAGCTCGCCGACCGGCACATCGCCGTGCGGCCCGGCACCGACGCGCTGCTGCTGGCGGCGATGGCCCAGGTGCTCTTCGACGAGGGTCTCACCGAACCGATCCCGCACGTGCAGGGCGTCGAGGAAGTGGCCGACGCCCTGCGGGAGTTCACCCCCGAAGCCGTCGCCGCCGCCTGCGATGTCGAGGCCGACGTCATCCGCGCCCTCGCCCGCGAACTCGCCGCCGCCCCGACCGCCGCCGTCTACGGCCGCATCGGAAGCTGCACCGTCCCGCACGGCACCCTGGCCAGCTGGCTCGTCGACGTCCTGAACATCCTCACCGGCAACCTCGACCGGCCCGGCGGCGCGCTCTTCCCGCAGGCCGCCACCGACAAGACCCCGCGCCCCGCCGGACCCGGCCGCGGCTTCGCCCTCGGGCGCTGGCACTCCCGCGTGAGCCGGCACCCGGAGGCCAAGGGCGAACTGCCCCTCTCCGCCCTCGCGGAGGAGATCGACACCGCCACCGAGGAGGGCGAGCCGGTGCGCGCGCTCCTCGCCGTCGCCGCCAACCCCGTGCTCTCCGCACCCGACGGCGACCGGCTCGACAAGGCGCTCGACTCGCTCGACTTCATGGTCAGCGTCGACCCGTACCTCAACGAGACCTCACGCCACGCCGATGTCGTCCTCCCCCCGCCCCCGCCCTCCCAGAGCCCGCACCACGACTTCGCCTTCAACACCCTCGCCGTCCGCAACCAGGTGCGCTACACCCGCCCCGCGATCCCGCTGGAGCCGGGCCGGATGGCCGAGACGGAGATCCTTGCCCGGCTGATCCTCGCAGTGACCGGCATGCATGGAACCGATCCCGCCGCCGTCGACCAGATGGTCATCGACCAGACCCTGGGCAAGGCCGTCGAGGCACCGCACTCGCCCGTGCACGGCCGTGACCCCCGCGAGCTCGCCGCGCAGCTCACCGGCGACACCGGCCCCGAGCGACGGCTGGACATGATGCTGCGCCTCGGCCCCTACGGCGACGGCTTCGGCGTACGACCCGACGGACTGACCCTGGAGAAGCTGCTCGCGCACCCGCACGGCATCGACCTCGGCCCGCTGCGCCCCCGGCTCCCGCAGCCGCTGAAGACCAGGAGCGGCAAGGTGGAGCTGCTGCCGCAGCCGATCGCGGACGACCTGCCCCGCCTGAAGCGCGCCCTGGCCGAACGCCCCGACGGACTCGTCCTGGTCGGCCGCCGTCACCTCCGCTCGAACAACAGCTGGATGCACAACGTGCCCGCCCTCACCGGCGGCTCCAACCGCTGCACCCTGCACATCCACCCCGAGGACGCCGAGCGGCTGGGCGTGCGCGACGGGGCGCCGGTGCGTGTGAAGGGCGCCGGGGGAGCGGTGAGCGCACCGGCCGAGGTCACGGACGAGGTGCGCCGGGGTGTGGTGAGCCTGCCGCACGGCTGGGGCCACGACCGCCCCGGCACCCGCCTCAGCCACGCCGCGACCGACCCCGGCGTCAACGTCAACCAGCTCCTCGACGGCCGTCTGCTCGACCCGCTGTCGGGCAACGCGGTCCTCAACGGAGTGCCCGTCGAGATCGCCCCCGAGACGGCCCCCGGATGCGCATCCGTGACCGAAAAGCTCATGCCTCTGACCTGAGCAAAGCTGTGACCAGCAGTTTTGCGCTTATTGCTCGCACGTCAACGTCTTGTTAACGCTGCTTGAACGCACCTAACGTCTCGGACACCGCCGGCCCTGGTGGGATGTTCAAGGGCGAACGTTAGGTATCCACTCATGCTGACCATCCTCGGCTTCGCCATGATCGCGACCTTCCTGGTCCTGATCATGATGAAGAAGATGTCGCCGATCGCGGCGCTCGTGCTGATTCCCGCGCTGTTCTGCGTGTTCGTCGGCAAGGGCGCCAAGCTCGGCGACTACGTACTCGACGGCGTGACCGACCTCGCCCCCACTGCGGCGATGCTCATGTTCGCGATCGTCTACTTCGGTGTGATGATCGATGTCGGTCTCTTCGATCCGATCGTCCGCGGCATCCTCAAATTCTGCAAAGCCGACCCGATGCGGATCGTCGTCGGCACGGCAGTGCTCGCCGCGATCGTGTCGCTGGACGGCGACGGCTCGACCACCTTCATGATCACCGTCTCGGCGATGTACCCGCTGTACAAGCGCCTGAAGATGAGCCTGGTCGTGATGACCGGTGTCGCCGCCATGGCCAACGGCGTGATGAACACCCTCCCCTGGGGCGGCCCGACCGCCCGCGCCGCGACCGCGCTCAAGCTCGACGCCAGCGACATCTTCGTCCCGATGATCCCGGCGCTCCTGGTGGGCCTGCTGTTCGTCTTCGTCCTCTCCTACGTCCTCGGTGTGCGTGAGCGCCGGCGGCTGGGCGTGCTGACGCTGGACGAGGTGCTGGTGGAGGACAAGGTCGAGGAGAAGGAGACCGAGACGGTCCTCGTGGGCGCCGGCGGCTCCGGCGACGGCAAGGTCTCCATGCGCAAGAGCGTCACGGGCGGCGCGGGTTCCGGCACGGACGCCGACGAGCAGGGCGACGACTTCCAGGGCCTCGACCCCCACCGCGCCACGCTGCGCCCCAAGCTGTACTGGTTCAACGCGCTGCTCACGGTCGGTCTGCTCACCGCCATGATCATGGAGGTGCTGCCGATCCCGGTGCTGTTCCTGCTCGGCGCCGCGCTCGTGCTCACCGTCAACTTCCCGCACATCCCGGACCAGAAGGCCCGGATCGCCGCCCACGCCGAGAACGTCCTGAACGTCTCCGGCATGGTCTTCGCCGCCGCCGTCTTCACCGGCGTCCTGCAGGGCACCGGCATGGTCGACCACATGGCCAAGTGGATGGTGGACGTCATCCCCGGCAGCATGGGCCCGCACATGGCCCTCGTCACCGGCATCCTCAGCCTCCCGCTCACCTACTTCATGTCGAACGACGGCTTCTACTTCGGTGTCCTGCCCGTCCTCGCGGAGGCGGGCGCCGCGCACGGTGTCTCCCCGCTGGAGATGGCCCGCGCCTCGCTCGTCGGCCAGCCGCTGCACATGTCCAGCCCGCTGGTCCCGGCCGTGTACGTCCTGGTCGGCATGGCCAAGGTGGAGTTCGGCGACCACACGAAGTTCGTCGTGAAGTGGGCCGCCCTCACCTGTCTGGTCATCCTCGGGGCGGGCATGCTCTTCGGGATCATCTGACCACCGTATGGAGGACGTCATCGTGAGGCCCGGTGGGAACCGCGGCTGGCTGCTCCGCCTCGTCATCGCCTTCAGCTTCGCGCAGGGGGCGGTGTCGATGGCCCGGCCCGCCGTCTCCTACCGGGCCCTCGCGCTGGGTGCGGACGAGCGTGCGGTCGGTGTCATCGCCGGTGTGTACGCGCTGCTGCCGCTGTTCGCCGCCGTACCCCTGGGCCGCCGAACCGACCACGGCCGCTGCGCGCCCCTGCTGCCCGTCGGCGTCGTCCTCATATCCGGCGGCTGCGCGCTCAGCGGCGTCGCGAACTCCCTGTGGGCCATGGCCCTGTGGAGCGGCGTGATGGGCCTCGGCCACCTCTGCTTCGTCATCGGCTCCCAGTCCCTCGTCGCCCGCCAGTCCGCGCCGCACGAACAGGACCGCAACTTCGGCCACTTCACCATCGGTGCCGCGCTCGGCCAGCTGGTCGGCCCCATCGCCGCGGGCGCGGTGATCGGCGGCGACGACATGACGGGCACCAGCGCGCTCGCCCTGATCGCGGCGGGTGCGATCGGGGCGGTCGCGTTCACGTCGCTGTGGCGCATCGAGCACCGTCGCACGGCGGCCACGTCCCGCGCGGAGAAGGGCGACCGTGTCCCGGTCCGGCGCATCCTGCGCACCCGGGGCGTGCCGGCCGGCATCCTCATCAGCCTCGCCGTGCTGTCCGCGACCGACATCCTCACCGCCTACCTTCCGGTGGTCGGCGAGCACCGGGGCATCGCGCCGTCCGTGATCGGCCTCCTGCTCAGCCTGCGAGCGGCGGCCACCATCGCGTGCCGCCTGGTGCTGACGCCCCTGCTGCGGCTGCTGGGCCGCACCGTGCTGCTCACGGTGACCTGTCTGCTGGCGGCCCTGCTGTGCGCGGGCATCGCCCTGCCGATGCCGGTGTGGGGGCTCGGCCTGCTGCTGGTGCTGCTCGGCTTCTGCCTCGGCGTCGGGCAGCCGCTGTCGATGACGACGGTCGTCCAGGCCGCCCCCGACGAGGCCCGTTCCACGGCCCTGGCCCTGCGCCTGACCGGCAACCGGCTGGGCCAGGTGGCCGCGCCCGCCGCGGCCGGGCTGATCGCCGGGGTCGCGGGGGTGGCGGCGCCGTTCGTGATGCTCGGAGTGCTGTTGCTGCTGTCCTCGGGGGTTGCCGTGCGGTCGCGGGGGGAGCCGGGTGCGGCGGCATCGGGGCAAGCCCGCCGGTCGAGGGTGCGGCTGTGCCGGAAGAGCGATATCTGACGTCGTAGCGCGATTCGGCTCGGGCGGTTTCTGTTTCCGCCGCAGTGGCTGGGCGCGGCCATGGTCCTGTTGCGCCGGAGGCTTGGCGCGGGGCCGGGTGCTGCTGGCGACCGTGGTCTTCGCCCACCTCACCGGCATCCACTGACCCGGGCGGCCCCCGGCCGTAGCCGAATCAGGCCGTCCGCCTTCTCGCCAGCTGGACCAAAACCCCGGATCCCGCCCCGCGTCTTCCCCAACCCGCGCACATTCCGTTAACTTCCGTGACCCACAGCCCCGTACGACCCGCACGAGGCTTCCGACCGCGGAGCACCAGCGCCCTGATGACCCCTCGGGGGCACCTCATGACACGCGCCATCTCCCTGCACGACGTGAGCAAGGCCTACACGCGAGGCGCCCGCGTGGTGGACCGGCTGTCGCTGGACATCGCACCCGGCGAGTTCCTCGTCCTGCTCGGCCCGTCCGGCTGCGGCAAGTCGACCGTGCTCAGGATGATCGCCGGGCTGGAGGAGATCGACGAGGGCGAGCTGCTACTCGACGGCGATTACGCCAACGACCTGCCGCCGTCGGGGCGGGACATGGCGATGGTCTTCCAGAACTTCGCCCTCTACCCGAACATGACCAGCCGCGCCAACATCGGTTTCCCGCTGCGTATCGAGGCGCCGGGCACGGACCCCGCCCCGCGCGTGGACGCCACCGCCCGCATGCTGGGCATCGAGGACCTCCTCGACCGCCTGCCCGCCCAGCTCTCCGGCGGTGAACGCCAGCGGGTCGCCATGGGCCGGGCCATCGCCCGCCACCCCTCGGCCTTCCTGATGGACGAGCCGCTGTCCAACCTCGACGCCAAACTCCGCACCCACCTGCGGGCGGAGATCTCCCAGCTCACCCGCGAGCTGGGCGTCACCACGGTCTACGTCACCCACGACCAGTCCGAGGCCATGTCGCTCGGCGACCGGGTCGCCGTGCTGCGCGGCGGCGTGCTCCAGCAGGTCGACAGCCCGCGTGCCGTCTACGCGCTGCCGAGCAACGTCTTCGTCGCCGCCTTCATCGGCACCCCGCGCATCAACCTGCTGCGCGGCCTGGTGCGCGCCCCGCTGGAGGGCGCGATGACCATCAGCCTGGGCAAGCAGTTCCTGCGCCTGCCCGAGCCGCTCTCCCTGGACCACCAGATGCTGCGCGTCCAGCAGGGCCGCGAGGTCATCGTGGGCCTGCGCTCGGAAGCCATCCGCATCGCCAAACACTCCGCGTCCCGCCCCGGCGAGGTGCCGATCACCGGCCTGGTCGAGCACGTGGAGTTCCAGGGGCACGAGATCCTCGTCCACTTCAACACCGGCTCCAGCCCCGCCGTCGTCCCGGAACTGGAGGCCCCGCGTCCGCGCCCGGGCCGCCCCGACCGGCGCCGCCGCCGCGAGGGCTCGGTCATCGACCGCCTGCGGGAGCGGGCCGTCGCCGGGCGCGCGGGCCCCGTCGTGACCCTGGACCACTCCGAGGAATCGCGACCCGGCCTCGCGGCCGCCGACCCCCGCCTGCCCGGCGACCTCATCGTGCGCACCACCCCGGACCTGGCCCTCCGCCACGGCATGCAGGTGCCGCTCCTCGTCGACCTCGCCCATCTCTTCGTCTTCGACCAGCACGGCGACCGCATCTGCCCGCACCCGGCGCGCCTGCCCGATCTGGAGGCGTGAGGAGCCGCACATCCGGGCGGGGCCCGCTCCGTGCTGTGATGACCGGGAGCACCGGGACGTCTGGCGCCGGAAAACTATCGTCGCTAGTTTATGTGCCGGACGACGACGCCCCGCCCCGGAGGAATGCGCGATGAAGGCACACGACGGCATGTACATCGGGGGCGCCTGGCGCCCCGCCGCCGGCCACGACGTGATCGAGGTCGTGAACCCGGTCGACGAGCAGGTCATCGGCACGGTCCCGGCCGGCACCGCCGAGGACGTCGACGCCGCCGTACGGGCCGCCCGTGCCGCTCTGCCGGAGTGGGCCGCGACCCCGCCCGCCGAGCGCGCGGCGCGCCTTGCCGCCCTCCGGGACGTGCTCGTGGCCCGCGCGGACGAGATCGCCGAGACCGTCACCGCCGAACTCGGCTCGCCCCTGAAGTTCTCGCAGGCCGTCCACGCGGCCGTGCCGATCGCGGTCGCGGGCTCCTACGCCGAGCTGGCGGCCACGTACGCCTTCGAGGAGAAGACCGGCAACTCGGTCGTCCACCACGAGCCGGTCGGCGTCGTGGCGGCGATCACGCCCTGGAACTATCCCCTGCACCAGATCGTGGCCAAGGTCGCCCCGGCCCTCGCGGCCGGCTGCACGGTCGTCGTGAAGCCGGCCGAGGACACCCCGCTGGTCGCCCGCCTGTTCGCGGACGCCGTACACGAGGCGGGCGTCCCGGCGGGCGTCTTCAACCTGGTCACCGGCCTCGGCCCGGTCGCCGGCCAGGCCCTCGCCGAGCACCCCGGTGTCGACTTGGTCTCCTTCACCGGATCCACCGCCGTCGGCCGGCACATCGCCGCGACCGCCGCCGGGCAGATCAAGAAGGTCGCCCTCGAACTCGGCGGCAAGTCCGCCAACGTCATCCTCCCGAGCGCCGACCTGGCCAAGGCGGTCAACGTCGGGGTCGCCAACGTCATGTCCAACTCCGGGCAGACGTGCAGCGCCTGGACGCGCATGCTGGTCCACCGCGACCGGTACGACGAGGCGGTGGAGCTCGCAGCGACGGCCGCCGCCAAGTACGGCGAGCGCATCGGCCCGGTCGTCAACGCGGGGCAGCAGGCACGCGTGCGCGGCTACATCGAGAAGGGCGTCGCGGAAGGCGCCCGCCTGGTCGCCGGCGGCCCCGAAGCCCCGCGCGAGAAGGGCTACTTCGTCAGCCCCACCGTCTTCGCCGACGTCACCTGGGAGATGACCATCGCGCAGGAGGAGATCTTCGGCCCCGTCCTGTCGATCCTCCGCTACGACGACGAGGAGGACGCGCTGCGGATCGCCAACGGCACCGTCTACGGCCTGGCCGGCGCCGTCTGGGCCGGGGACGAGGCCGAGGCGGTGGCCTTCGCACGCCGGATGGAGACCGGCCAGGTCGACATCAACGGCGGCCGCTTCAACCCCCTCGCCCCCTTCGGCGGCTACAAGCAGTCGGGCGTGGGCCGCGAGCTCGGCGTGCACGGCCTGACCGAGTACCTCCAGACCAAGTCCCTCCAGTTCTAGCCCCAGGGGAGTTCCTTCCGTCATGGCTGTCCGCGCCGCCGTCCTGCCCGCCGTCGGCTCCCCGCTGGAGATCACCGGCATCGACCTGCCCGACCCCGGACCGGGCCAGGTCCGCGTCCGGCTCGCCGCCGCCGGGGTCTGTCACTCCGACCTGTCCCTGTCCAACGGCACCATGCGCGTCCCGGTCCCGGCCGTCCTCGGTCACGAGGGCGCCGGCACGGTCGTCGCCGTCGGCGAGGGCGTCACCCACGTCGCGCCCGGCGCCGGGGTCGTCCTCAACTGGGCCCCGTCCTGCGGCACCTGCCACGCCTGTTCGCTCGGCGAGGTCTGGCTGTGCGCCAACGCGCTGGGCGGCGCCGCCGACGTCTACGCCCGCACCACCGAGGGCACCGACCTCCACCCCGGTCTGAACGTCGCCGCGTTCGCCGAGGAGACGGTCGTCTCCGCGTCCTGCGTCCTGCCCGCCCCGGACGGCGTCCCGCTCACCGACGCGGCCCTCCTCGGCTGCGCCGTCCTGACCGGCTACGGCGCCGTCCACCACTCGGCCCAGGTCCGGCCCGGCGAGACCGTGGCGGTGTTCGGCGTCGGGGGAGTGGGGCTCGCCGCCCTCCAGGCCGCCCGGATCGCGGGGGCCTCGAAGATCGTCGCGGTGGACGTGTCCGCCGGGAAGGAAGAGCTGGCCCGCACGGCCGGCGCCACCGACTACGTCCTCGCCTCCGAGAACACCGCCCGCGAGATCCGCGCCCTCACCGGCAGACAGGGCGTCGATGTCGCCGTCGAGTGCGTCGGCCGCGCGGTCTCCATCCGCACGGCCTGGGACTCCACCCGCCGCGGTGGCCGCACCACGGTCGTCGGCATCGGCGGCAAGGACCAGCAGGTCACCTTCAACGCCCTGGAGATCTTCCACTGGGGCCGCACCCTGACCGGCTGCGTCTACGGCAACTCCAACCCCGCGGAGGACCTCCCGGTACTCGCCGGACACGTCCGGGCGGGCCGTCTGGACCTGACCGCCCTGGTGACCGAACGCATCTCCCTGGAGGGCATCCCGGCGGCCTTCGAGAACATGCTGGCGGGCAAGGGCGGCCGGGCACTGGTCGTCTTCTAGCCCGTTTCCCCCGTGCCCCGGCCTCCGCGCGAGGCCGGGGCCTCAGGCGTGCCCGCACCCGTAGTCGGTGGCGCGTACAGGCAAAACTCCTGGTGTGCGACCCGTTGACGTACATACCGTCCGGTCAGTACGTTCCCCGGAATCCGAGCCACCCCCCGTTCCGTCCCCGCACCCACCGGAGCGTGCACCACATGGACACGGCCCCTTCCGCTCAGCCGCCCACCTCCACCACGCCCGCCGTGGGCAACCGCCGCCGCGTAGCCACCGCCGCGGCCCTCGCCTCGGCCGTCGAGTGGTACGACTACTTCGTCTTCGGCATCGCCGCCGCCCTCGTCCTCGGCGACCTCTACTTCCCCGCAGGCAGCCCCACCGCCGGCGTCCTGGCCTCCTTCGCCACGTTCGCCGTCGGTTTCCTGGCCCGCCCCCTCGGCGGCATCGTCGCCGGCCACCTCGGCGACAAGCGCGGCCGCAAGCCGATGCTGGTCCTCGCGCTGACGCTGATGGGCGTGGCCACCACCGGCATCGGCCTGCTTCCGACGTACGACACCATCGGCGTCGCCGCCCCGATCCTGCTCGTCCTGCTCCGCGTCGCACAGGGCGTCGCCGTCGGCGCCCAGTGGGGCGGCGCGATGCTCCTGGCCACCGAGTACGCCCCGGAGGGCAAGCGCGGCGTCTACGGCAGCGTCGTCCAGCTCGGCGTCCCCATCGGCGTGGTCACCGCCAACACCGTCTTCCTGGCCGCCGGCGCGCTCACCACCGACTCGGCGTTCGCGGCCTGGGGCTGGCGCGTGCCGTTCCTGGTCGGCCTGCTCGTGCTCGGCCTCGCCTGGTACATCCACACCCGCGTCGAGGAGACCCCGGCGTTCCGGGAGGCCGAACGCGCCCTCGCCGAGCAGGAGAAGTCCGAGCAGAGCTCGCCGCTGCGCACGATCCTGCGCGGCCACCTCGGCACGGTGCTCCTGGCCGGCGGCTCCTTCGCCGTGAACACCGCGACGTTCTACATCCTCATCACCGGCGTCCTCGACTACACCACGCGCGAGCTGGACATGAAGAAGGGCCCGGTGCTCATGGTCTCGCTGTGCGTCAGCCTCACCCAGCTCGTGCTGATCCCGGCCGCCGCCGCGCTCTCCGACCGCATCGGCCGCATCCGGGTCTACGCCTTCGGGGCGGCCGGCATCGCGCTGTGGGCCGTACCGCTCTTCCTGCTGATCGACACCGGCTCGCTGCTGTGGCTCGCGGTCGGCACGTTCGTCGCCAGCTGCTTCCTGAGCATCATGTACGGCCCCCAGGCCGCCCTGTTCGCCGAGCTGTTCACGCCCGAGATGCGCTACACCGGAGCCTCCCTCGGCTACCAGATCGCGGCCGTCGCCGGCGGCGGCCTCGCCCCCTTCGTCATGGTGCTGCTGCTGGAGGCCACGGGCACCTCGATGGCGGTGTCCGGCTACATCATCGCGCTCTCGGTGATCGCGCTGATCTCGATCAAGGTCCTCGCGGACCGGGCGCGTGCGGCGGAACCGGAGGCCGCGCCCGAGGTCAAGGCGGAAGCGGAGTCAGCGGGCTGAGTCCGAAGTCCGCTCGGGCCGGGGCTCCGCAACCGCTCCCGGAGCCCCGCCCGCCCGCGACCGCGACACCGCGACACCCGCCAGGCACAGCACACCGCCGACCAGGGTGAGCAGCCCCGGCACCTCGCCGAGGAACAGCCAGGACATCAGGACGACCAGCGCGGGCGCCGCGTACGTCGTCGCGCCCATCCGGCTCGCGGTCGTCCGGGACAGGGCGTACGCCCACGTCGTGAAGGCGAGGGCGGTCGGGAAGACGCCCAGGTACACCATGTTGAGCGTCGCGGAGGCCGGCGCTTTCGCGGCCTCCTGGACGAGCTGCCCGGCGAACGGCAGACAGACCACGGCGCCGACCAGGCAGCCGAACGTCGTCACCTGCAATGGACTCGCCGTGCCCAGCGCCGGCTTCTGCGCGACGACACCAGCGGCGTACGTGACCGCCGCCAGCAGGCACAGCACCACCCCGAGCACCGAGGAACCGCCCTCGCCCGACATCGAAAGACCCACGGTCACCGCACCGGCGAACGACACCGCCATCCCCGCCAGCAGCCGCGGCGGCATCGGATCACCGAGGAACCGGGCACCGAGCAGCGCGATGAGGATCGGCCCGGTGTTCACGACCAACGCGGCCGTCCCCGCGTCGACCTGCTGCTCGCCCCAGTTGAGGGCCACCATGTAGACGCCGAACCACAGCAGGCCCGATATGGCGATCCCGCGCCAGGCCGACCGCGGCGGCCACCCCTCCCGCCGCAGCAGGCAGATCACCCCCAGCGTCAGCGCCCCGGCCAGCAGCCGCCCGAGCGCCAGCGCGCCCGGCGAGTACGCCTCCCCCGCGCTGCGGATCGAGACGAAGGCGGACGCCCACAGCACGACGGTCACCGTGGCCGCCGCGGCGGCCAGCAGTTCCGCGCGGCGGGCGGGACGGGGCGGGGTGTTGTTCATCATGATCCCGAGGCTAGGAGGGGAGGGGGAGGGACGCTCGCGAATTTCGGACGGGGCGTCCACGGCCCGTCGGCGCCTGTCCGGCGAGACCTCGGGGTCAGCGCAGCGCCACGGCCTCCACGCCCAGCAGCTCGAACAGGGCCCGTTCACCGGCCGCCGTCACCTTCACGGCCCGCCCGGAGCCGATACGCACGCACCACCCCGTCTCCAGGGCGTGTCGGCACAGGGCCGCGCCCGCGACGCCCGCGAGATGAGGCCGGCGTTCGGTCCAGTCGAGACAGGCCCGGGCCAAGGGGCGCCGGCCACGCCGGTCGAGACCGATACCGGCCGACTCGAACCACGCCAGCCCGGCGTCGGTGAGCGCGAACCCGGTCTCCTGTCGCAGCAGCCCGCGCGCCGTCAGCGCGTCCGTGACCGCGATGCCGAGCCGCCCGGCGAGATGGTCGTAGCAGGTGCGGCCCCGGGCCATCGCCGAACCGGCGCTCGACTCCCGCAGGTTCCGCGGCCGTACGGCCCTACCCGGCGCGACCTGTGCAGCCAGGTCCTCCACCAGCTGCGCGACTCGCGTGTCGGCCAGCCGGACGTACCGGTGCCTGCCCTGCCGCTCCTCGGCGAGCAGCCCGTCCGCGACGAGCCTGCCGAGGTGCTCGCTCAGCGTCGACGCGGCGACACCCGCGTGCCGCGCCAGCTCGCTCGCGGTCCAGGCCCGCCCGTCGAGCAGCGCCAGCAGGCATGCGGCCCGGGTCTCGTCCGCGAACAGCGCCGCGAGCCGTGCCAGGGCCGTGGCCTGCGGGTCCCTCGTCGTCATGACCCCAGCATGGAACACGGACACTTCGGCCGTCGCCGAACTGTCTGACTCAGCGTTGCTACGCGGTCCGCCGCACCTGCTCGTACTGCCGTGCCAGCCCGTCCAGCAGGGCCGTCAGCCCGGTCTCGAAGGCCCGCTCGTCGATCTTCTCCTGCTGCTCGGCGAGGAGGTGGGCCTGCTGGAGATGGGGGTAGTCGGCGGGGTCGTAGGCGCTCGCGTCGTCCACGAAGCCCCCGGCGAAGGAGCCGAGCGCGGAGCCCATGACGAAGTAGCGCATCAGGGCGCCGATGGACGTGGCCTGGGCCGACGGCCAGCCCGCCTCGACCATCGCGCCGTAGACGGCGTCCGCCAGGCGCAGGCCCGCCGGGCGGCGGCCGGGGCCGCGGGCCAGCACCGGGACGATGTTCGGGTGGTCGCGCAGCGCGGCCCGGTAGGAGACGGCCCAGTCGTGCAGCGCGGTCCGCCAGTCCCGGCCGTCCTGGAACATCGTCAGGTCCACCTGGCCGCTCACCGAGTCGGCGACCGCCTCCAGGATCTCGTCCTTGGTGCGGAAGTGGTTGTAGAGCGAGGGCCCGCTGACCCCGAGTTCGGCGGCGAGCCGGCGGGTGGAGACGGCCGCGAGGCCCTCCGCGTCCACGAGCGCGCGGGCCGTCTCGACGATCCGGTCGGTGCTGAGCAAGGGCTTGCGCGGTCGGGCCATGGCGCACATAGTAGGGCTGCCGATTGAAACTAGCAGTGCTAATTTAAATGTACGGCTTTCAAGTGGAGTGACCTGTGGTGAACCTGGAGCTCAGCGAGGAGCAGGCCGCCGTACGGCAGCTCGCCCGGGACTTCGTGGAGCGCGAGATCGCCCCGAACGCCGTCGCCTGGGACCGCGCCGAGGAAGTCGACCGCGCGATCGTCGAGAAGCTCGGCGAGGTCGGCTTCCTGGGGCTGACGATCGACGAGGAGTACGGCGGCTCGGGCGGCGACCACCTCGCGTACTGCCTGGTCACGGAGGAGCTCGGCCGGGGCGACTCGTCCGTGCGCGGGATCGTCTCCGTCTCGCTGGGGCTCGTCGCGAAGACCGTCGCCGCCTGGGGGAGCGAGGAGCAGAAGCGGCGGTGGCTGCCGGGGCTCACCTCCGGCGAGTCGGTCGGCTGCTTCGGCCTGACCGAGCCGGGCACGGGCTCGGACGCGGGCAACCTCGGGGCGCGGGCGGTGCGGGACGGCGACGACTACGTCATCAACGGCACCAAGATGTTCATCACCAACGGCACCTGGGCCGACGTCGTCCTGCTCTTCGCCCGCTCCACGGACGCCCCCGGCCACAAGGGCGTCTCCGCCTTCCTGGTCCCCACCGGCACGCCCGGCCTGACGCGCCGCACGATCCACGGGAAGCTCGGGCTGCGCGGCCAGGCCACGGCCGAGCTCGTGCTGGAGGACGTGCGGGTGCCCGCCTCGGCGCTGCTGGGGGAGGAGGGCAAGGGCTTCTCGATCGCCATGTCCGCCCTCGCCAAGGGCCGGATGTCGGTCGCCGCGGGCTGTGTCGGCATAGCCCAGGCCGCGCTGGACGCGGCCGTGCAGTACGCGGGCGAGCGCGAGCAGTTCGGGAAGACCATCGCCCACCACCAGCTGATCCAGGAGCTGATCAGCGACATCGCCGTGGACGTCGACGCCGCCCGGCTGCTGACCTGGCGGGTCGCCGATCTGATCGACCGGAACCGGCCGTTCGCCGTAGAGTCGTCCAAGGCCAAGCTGTTCGCCTCGGAGGCGGCCGTCCGCGCCGCGGGCAACGCGCTCCAGGTCTTCGGCGGCTACGGCTACATCGACGAGTACCCCGCGGGCAAGCTCCTGCGGGACGCCCGCGTGATGACCCTCTACGAGGGCACGAGCCAGATCCAGAAGCTGGTCATCGGGCGGGCGCTGACGGGCGTTTCGGCGTTCTGAGTACGCCCCTGAGTATTTCGGCGGATGTGGCGCGGGCCACGTCCGCCGAAGCTGGCCCCATGAGTGACACACCGGGCAGCAAGCAGCAGAACACGGCCGCCTTCTACGGCCAGGCCGTCGCCTCCTTCGCCGTCGCCATGGCGGCCACCGCCATCGGCATCTACCAGCTGAGCGCCGACGCCTGGGTGCGGGGCTTCCTCGCCATCGCCGTCCTGTACCTGGTCACCTCCTCCTTCACCCTCGCCAAGGTGATCCGGGACCGGCAGGAGGGGCCGGCACAGGGGGCGGCGCCCTCCTACACCCCTTTCGAGAAGCGCTGAGCTGCCGCACTAAGCGCCCGCTCACCTTCGGCGGTATGGTGTTGTCCCTGTCGGTGGAGAGGGGCGAGTGATGAGTACGGCGGAGGAGACGGCCGGCGGCGAGGCGCAGGCGTGGGGCGAGGTCACGCCCGACGCGGCGCGGCGGCTGCTGATCGCCGCGGTGGAGGCCTTCGCCGAGCGCGGGTACCACGCCACGACGACCCGGGACATCGCGGGTCGCGCCGGGATGAGCCCGGCCGCGCTCTACATCCACTACAAGACCAAGGAAGAGCTGCTGCACCGCATCAGCAGGATCGGCCACGAGAAGGCCCTGGAGATCCTGCGGACGGCGGCCCGGCGGGAGGGCACCGCCCGCGAGCGCCTGTCCGGCGCGGTCAGCTCCTTCGTCCGCTGGCACGCCGGCGGACGCACCACCGCCCGGGTCGTCCAGTACGAGCTGGACTCGCTCGGTCCGGACGCCCGTGCCGAGATCGTCGCGCTGCGCCGGCAGTGCGACGCCGAGGTGCGGGGGATCATCGAGGACGGCGTGGCGGCCGGTGAGTTCGACGTGCTGGACGTGAAGGGCACGACCCTGGCCGTTCTCTCGCTCTGCGTCGACGTGGCCCGCTGGTTCAGTGTCGACGGGCCGTGGACGCCGGACGAGGTCGGCGCGCTGTACGCCGACCTGGTGCTGCGGATGGTGGGGGCCGGGGGAGAAGCAGCCCGCCGGTAGCCCGCCGGGGTCCGGGGTCAGAGGTGGTTCAGCGGTAGTAGCGGGAGACGGACTCGGCGACGCACACCGGCTTGTCGCCGCCCTCGCGTTCCACGGTGAAGGCGACGGTCACCTGGACGCCGCCGGGCACGTCGTCGACGGCGCTGATGGTCGCTGTGGCGCGCAGCCGGGAGCCGACGGGGACGGGGGAGGGGAAACGGACCTTGTTCGTCCCGTAGTTGACGCCCATCTTCACGCCCTCGACGGAGATCAGCTGCGGTCCGAAGAGGGGGAGCAGCGACAGCGTGAGATAGCCGTGGGCGATGGTGGTGCCGAAGGGTCCCGCCGCGGCCTTCTCCGGGTCGACGTGGATCCACTGGTGGTCGCCGGTGGCCTCCGCGAAGAGGTCGATCCGCTTCTGGTCGATGTCGAGCCAGTCGGTGTGCCCCAGTTGCTCGCCCACCGCCGACTTCAGGTCGTCGACGGATGTGAAGATCCTCGGCTGTGCCATGTCCCGGCCTCTCGCGTCAGGAAGTCTGCGTGCGCTCGTGTCTCTAAGCGACTGCTTAGCATGGTCGGCTGTGGGGGGCCCTGTCAACGGACTCGGTAGGGTTCGAGGGGTGCCCCAGATTTCAGAGAAGATCCACGAGCTCACGGTCGGCCAGCTGGCGGCGCGCAGCGGGGCCGCCGTTTCCGCCCTGCACTTCTACGAGTCCAAGGGCCTGATCAGCAGTCGCCGCACTTCGGGCAACCAGCGCCGCTACTCGCGTGACACGCTGCGCCGGGTCGCCTTCATCCGGGCCGCGCAACGGGTCGGCATCCCGCTGGCGACGATCCGCGAGGCACTGGCGGAGCTTCCCGAGGAGCGGACGCCGACCCGGGAGGACTGGGCGCGTCTCTCGGAAGCCTGGCGCTCGGAGCTGGACGAACGCATCAAGCAGCTGAACCGCCTCCGCGACCACCTCACCGACTGCATCGGCTGCGGCTGCCTCTCCCTCGACACCTGCGTCCTCTCCAACCCGGGCGACGTCTTCGGCGAACGCCGCACGGGCTCCCGCCTGATGGTCGACAAGGGCCGGGCGTCCGCTTAGTGCTGCATGCGCGCCTAGCTGCGGGCAGTCGTGCCGCTTGGGGCGGCACGGGTGGGCGCGGCGATACCCCGCTCCGCCGGGCTGCGGACCCACCCGGCCTCAGCAATCACGCCGAGGGTCTCGCCGACCTGCCTCGTACTCCACCAACCCCGCCGCGACCAACTCCGCATTGGCCCTGGCCAGTCGTCCAGTCGGCAGACGCAGCACATCCTCCACCCCGACTCGTGTGGCCAAGCCGAGCTCGCCCGCAAGCCGCAGCACCGGCCACGCACCCCCGTCCTCCCCGTGCAGCAGGACAGGACGCCCATGCGCGGCACCAAGGTCGGACAACAGCCCGCGCGCACAAGCCACCGCACTCGAAGGGTCGGTATCCGTCACCTCGGCCAGCACCCTCAGCACCTTCGGCCCCAACGGCGAGGCAGTGAACCGCTGCGCACCGTCCGTCCCGGACCAGATGCCGGCCTCCACACCCACCCCGAGATCCAGGAGCAGGGCGGCAACCTCCTCCGCCCCGGGCTCATGCCAGTTGACCGAGGCGTGGTCGGGCAGGACGGTCCAGCTCCGTATCCGCTCCAGCCTGGCGGCAGCGTCCGGCTCGGCCCACGCGCCCGTGGTCACACCCACCGGCACCGACACCCGCGCCCGGATCGCCGACAACGTCACCGCAAGCACCCGCGGCGACAACGTGTCCCGCCCGCACGGCGTCTTGGGATGGACATGGATGTCCGTGGCCCCGGCCGCGACGGCGTCGGCCGCGGAGTCGGCCATGGACTCGGGAGTCAGCGGCACCGCCGTACCGTCGGCGGCGGTCCGCGGACCGTTCAGGCACACCTGCACCATGTCCCGATGGTGCCAGTCACCACTGACAGCGGGCCCCGGCGACGACAGTGGGGGTGCGGCATCCCCGGCGCACCCCCCGCGCACCCGCACTCGTCAAGCCGACACCAACAGCCTCGCCCGCCTGGCGTCCGCCAGGGCCTCGGGCGTGAGGACCGGACGCGGCACCAGAATTCCGCAGTCCGTGCAGACCGGACCCGCCGAAGGCTCGTGGTCCAGGTCGTACTTCCAGGCGAGTTGCTCCCCGCCGCACACCGGGCACGCCGAGCCCGGTTCGCGCTCCAGCGCGGCGATCAGCCGGCGCAGCACCTCGGCCAGCGGTTCACGGGGATGGACCGCCGGATCGTCGCACCACGCCACGCCGAAACCGCCCCAGGTCAGCCGGTGCCAGTCGTCCACACTGCCCGGCTGGCGCAGTCCGTCGTGCTTCTCCTTCTTGCGGCGCTCGGCGAACTCGACCTCGTAGGCCAGCCAGACCGCCCGCGCCTCCTCCAGTTCGTCCAGTGCGGCCACGAGCCGCGCTGGATCGGGGGACCGGTCCTCGGGGCCGAACCCTGCCCGGGAACACAGATGGTCCCAGGTCGCCCTGTGCCCGTAAGGGGCGAACCTCTCAAGGCACTTGCGCAGCGAATAGCGCCGCAGTGCCAGATCGCACCGCGGATCGCGGACCTGTCTCGCCAGACTCCGGAAACCGGCCATCGTCCTGCACCTCCGTCACACCTGCACCTGTAATCCGGTCACTTCGGCGTCGTCGTAAGGACGTCGCCGAATAGACGTATCGACAAGCGAATCGGCTCCATCCGATTCCAAATGGCCTCCATAAGCCGTCCGACGAGGCCGTGAGTCGACTGCCGTGGTCCGTGTGCCTGTTGTGCTGACTCCAAAAAGTGACGCTTGCTCATCTTCAAACACGGGGATACCGGCGGTAACATCCCGCCCACCCCCGTCGGGAGGAGCCCCCCCACATGTCACGGCGTAACCCACGCACCGTTCTCGACAGAATGAGAACTCCCCGCGGAATCCCCGGGTTCCTGAAGACCGCATCGGTATGCGCCCTGATAGCAGGTCTTTTGTCGCCGCTGTCGCAGGCGGCCGCCTCGGAGACGAAGACCGCGCAGGCCGCGGCGGTGGCGAACGACTACTGCGGGAACCAGTGTTCGGACATCCTCCCGCCCGGTCAGAACGGCAACGCCACCCTCGCCCAGATCCTCCTGAACCAGGCCTTCGGCACCCAGCCCGAGCACGCCGCGGACCAGCTCGGGCCCTACGCCGACCTCGCCAAGGGGTACACCGGCCTCACCAACGACAAGATCAACAACTTCTTCAACGACGCGTCCTTCGGGGTCCCGGCCGATCAGGTCGCCTCCACCGTCAAACCCGCCGGGCGCAGCGACGTGACGATCGTCCGGGACAAGAAGACCGGTGTGCCGCACATCACCGGTACCACCAGGTACGGCACGGAGTTCGGCGCCGGCTATGCGGCCGCCCAGGACCGGCTGTGGCTGATGGACGTCTTCCGGCACGTCGGACGCGGTCAGCTGACCTCCTTCGCGGGCGGCGCGCCCTCCAACCAGGGCCTGGAACAGCAGTTCTGGCGGCACGCCCCGTACTCCGAGGCCGATCTCCAGGCACAGATCGACAACGCCGTCGCCACCAACGGCGAGCGCGGCAAGCTGGCCCTCGCCGACGCCAAGGCCTACCTCGACGGCATCAACGCCTACATCGACGCCTCCGACAACGGCCGGTACTTCCCCGGCGAGTACGTCCTGACCGGGCACAAGGACTCGGTCACCAACGCCGGGAAGATCGAGCACTTCAAGATCACCGACATGGTCGCGCTGGCCTCCGTCATCGGCGCGCTGTTCGGCTCCGGCGGAGGCGGCGAGGTCAACAACGCCCTCTCGCTCCTGGCCGCCCAGGAGAAGTACGGCGTCGCCGAGGGCACCAATGTCTGGGAGTCCTTCCGCGAGCGCAACGACCCGGAGGCCGTCCTCACCCAGCACGACGGCAGCTTCCCGTACGCGACCAAACCGGCCGACCCGCAGGGCCGGGCCCTGCCCGACGCCGGCTCGGTGACCCAGGAACCGCTGGTCCACGACCGTACGGGCAGCGCGAGGGGCTCAAGCGCCATCAACGCCTCCGGCGAGGCGGCCAGGACGGCCCTGTCGTCCGCCAAGCGCGGCATGTCCAACGCCCTCGTGGTCAGCGGCGAGCACACCGCCAGCGGCCACCCGGTCGCCGTGTTCGGCCCGCAGACCGGCTACTTCGCGCCCCAGCTGCTGCTGCTCCAGGAACTCCAGGGGCCGGGCATCAGCGCCCGCGGCGCCTCCTTCGCGGGTCTGAGCATGTACGTCGAACTCGGCCGCGGCCAGGACTACTCGTGGAGCGCCACGACCTCCGGCCAGGACATCATCGACACGTACGCCGTCGAGCTGTGCAAGGACGACTACCACTACCTGTACCGC
The DNA here is from genome assembly GCF_044459945.1 of Streptomyces sp. NPDC050164. Taxonomy (NCBI): domain Bacteria; kingdom Bacillati; phylum Actinomycetota; class Actinomycetes; order Kitasatosporales; family Streptomycetaceae; genus Streptomyces; species Streptomyces sp. NPDC050164. The sequence goes on along the minus strand of NZ_JBITJK010000026.1, from coordinate 63,113 downwards.
GGCACCTGCACGCCGATGGAGAAGGTCGAGCGGAAGAACGCCTGGAAGCCGACGACCGCCGACGGCACCGCGGCCGGCTCCTACACGATGCGCGTCTGGCGCACGAAGTACGGACCCGTCGAGTACCGCGCGACGGTCGGCGGCAAGAAGGTCGCCTACACCACCCTGCGCTCGTCCTTCATGCACGAGGCCGACTCCATCATCGGCTTCCAGATGCTGAACGACCCGGACTACGTGAAGGGCCCGGAGTCGTTCCAGAAGGCGGTGCAGCACATCAACTACACCTTCAACTGGTTCTACGTCGACTCCGAGCACACCGCTTACTACAACAGCGGCGACAACCCGGTGCGCGCGAACGGCGTCGACGCCGAGTTCCCGGTGTGGGCCCGGCCGGCGTACGAGTGGCGGGGCTGGGACCCGGCGACCAACACGGCCGACTACACCCCGCCCTCCGCCCACCCCAACTCCATCGACCAGGACTACTACATCTCCTGGAACAACAAGCAGGCCAAGGACTACACGACCGCGCCCTGGGGCAACGGCTCCGTGCACCGCGGCAACCTCCTTCAGGACCGTGTGAAGAAACTGGTCCAGCAGGGCGGGGTGACCAGGGCCGCGCTGGTGAAGGCCATGGCCGACGCGGGCACGGCCGACCTGCGGGCGGAGGACGTCCTGCCCAGGCTGCTGAAGGTCGTGGGCAGTTCGCCGGTCACCGATCCCACCGCCGCGGCCGCCGTCGGCAAACTCCAGGCGTGGGTCGCCGCGGGCGGCAAGCGCACGGAGACCTCGGCCGGTTCCAAGAAGTACGCCGACGCCGACGCGATCCGCATCCTGGACGCCTGGTGGCCGCTGCTGGTCAAGGCCGAGTTCGAACCGGGCCTCGGCAGCGAGCTGTTCGAGGCGATGACCGCCAACCTCCCCGTCGACGAGTCCCCGTCCGCCTCCCACGGCCCGACCGGGTCGCACGCCGGAAGCTCCTTCCAGTACGGCTGGTGGAGCTACGTCGACAAGGACATCCGGGCCGTGCTCGGCGAGCAGGTGCGGGGACCGCTGGCCCGCGAGTACTGCGGCGGCGGAGACCTCGGCGCCTGCCGTGACACCCTCGTCAGCACCCTGAAGGAGGCGGCCGGCAAGACCGCGGCCCAGGTCTACCCGGGCGACGACGTGTGCTCGGCGGGCGACCAGTGGTGCGCCGACTCCATCAACCACCGCACCCTCGGCGGCATCAAGCACGGCAAGATCAGCTGGCAGAACCGGCCGACCTACCAGCAGGTCGTGGAGTTCACCTCGCACCGGTGACGCAACGGGCCGGCGGCGGGTCAGCGGATGCGGCCCGCCGCCAGCACCAGCCGGGCCAGCTCCTCGTGCAGGATGTCGCTGTGCGCGCCGGCGGGCGGGCCACCGCGCCTGACCACCACCGCCGCGTCGACGTTCACGCACCCCGAGGCGGGCAGCTTCGCCCGCAGGGCCTCGGCGAGGGTGTACGCGCGCGTGCCCGGCACCGCCTGCACCCCGCCGTAGCCCATCGCACCCCACTTGGCGCCCAGGGCCCGCCCGATACCGAGGCCCGCGACCGACCGGCTGTCGCCCGCCATGCGCGAGGCCAGGGGATACATCGTGCCCAGGGCCGAGTCGTGCCGGGAGTGGCAGCACACCAGGGGACCGTCAATGCGGTTCTGCTGCCCCTGGAGCACCCCTCCGGCGCGGGCGTCGTGCGGCAGCCGGGCCGCGAACGCGTAGTGCGAGAACGCCCCTTGGAGCAGCGTCACCGACTTCACCGTGCGCACGCCCTCGGCCAGGCCGCGCAGCGCGAACGACACCAGCCGCGCGCCGAAGCTGTGCCCGACGAGGTGCACGCGCACGCCCGGCGCCGCCTTCGCGAGCTGCCCGAGGACCCGGCCGAGACCGCGCTCACCGACCGTTCCCGCGCGGCGCTTCATCGCGTAGTACGTCGCCTGCCGCAGCAGCTCGTGCGCTCCCTCCCAGGGGTTGGGGAGGCCGAACCCCTGCTGCGCGCCGGGCGCTTCGAGGCCCGCCAGCGCCCGCGCGAACTCCTCGCAGGCCGCCGCCGAGGAGCCGGCGAACATCTCCGGCTCGCTCTGCGGCACGCCCTCCGCCACCGTGTCCGCCGCGAACAGCGCCTGCGGCCCGGGCGCCACCACCTCCACCAGCAGCCGCACCAGCCGCCCGAACTCCTCCAGTTCGGCCTCCTCCGGCGGCTGCTGCTCCAGCAGCCGGGCGATCTGGTCGACCAGGATCGCCCGGCCCGGGAAGGACTCCAGCAGCGCGTGCCGCGTGTCCTTGTCGAGCACCGGGCGCCGGGGTGCCCCGGCCGCCACGGCCCGCGGGAAGTCCGGGATCGGCTCGTCGGAGAACCGCATCGCCGGCCACAGCACCCCGACGTACCCGATCCGGGCCGCCGGGGCCAGCCGCGGGACGGGCGCCAGGAACCGGTCGTAGAGCCGGGTCGCACCCGAGCGGTCGTTGTTCCAGCCGTGCGCGAAGACGACCAGGTCGCGCACCTTGTGTTCGCTCACCCCGGCGAGCAGCCGGTCGCGCCGGCGGCCCGCCGGGTCCCCGTCCGCGTCGAAGGTCAGCTCCCAGTAGGGAGTCACACTCATCGCCGGATCCGCCATGACAGGCCCCCTGTTCCCCCGGGTGACGCGCGCGATGTGGCGCATCGTCCTGCCAACGGGGGAGCTTGGCCATACGTCACGGGCGCATTGGCGCGCGCTGCCGCCCTCAGCGGTAGAGGAGGTACTTCCGCCGCAGCCTCCGGAACGCCGCCAGCTCCTCCTGCCACCCCGCCACGACCTCGTCGGTGTCCGCGCCCGCGTCGATCATCGTGCGCACGCGCGCGGAGCCGGTGAGTTTGTCGATCCAGTTGTCGGGGCGCCAGGCGAACCCGCTCCACACCTTCCTGGCCGTCACGAGCAGGGCGATCCCCGTCCGTACGGGATCGAAGACGTCCCGGTCGTGCACATGGACCTGCACACCGCCGATCGTCCTTCCCTGGAACTTCGAGAAGGTGGGCGCGAAGTACGCCTCCCTGAAGCGCACGCCGGGCAGGGCGAGTTCGTTCGCGGCGGCGGCCCAGCGCCGGTCGATGCCCTCCGCGCCGAGCAGCTCGAACGGCCGGGTCGTGCCGCGCCCCTCCGACAGGTTCGTGCCCTCGAACAGACACGTCCCCGAGTACACCAGGGCCGTCTCCGGCGTCGGCATGTTCGGGCTCGGCGGCACCCAGGGCAGCCCGGAGGCGTCGTAGAAGTCCGAGCGCCTCCAGCCCGACATCGGCACGGTCTCCAGCGGTACCGGCTCGGTCAGGAACTCCTCGTTGAACAGCCGGGCCAGCTCCGCGACGGTCATCCCGTGGGCCTGGGAGACGGGCTGCCGCCCGACGAACGTGGCGAACTCCTTGTGCAGCACGGGCCCCAGCGCCGCGCGTCCGGTCACCGGGTTGGGCCGGTCCAGGACCACGAACCGCTTGCCGGCGAGCCGCGCGGCCTCCATGCAGTCGTACAGGGTCCAGATGTACGTGTAGAAGCGGGCGCCGACGTCCTGGATGTCGAACACGACCGTGTCCACGCCGGACGCGGTGAAGATGTCGGCGAGCGGCCGGCCGCTCTTGAGGTACGTGTCGTAGACGGGCAGGCCGGTCGCCGGGTCGTCGTAGCGGCCCTCGGAGCCACCGGCCTGGGCGGTGCCGCGGAAGCCGTGCTCGGGGCCGAAGACGGCGGTGAGGTCGAGGCGGTCGTCCTCGTGCATGACGTCGACGATGTGGCGGACGTCGCGTGTGATGCCGGTGGGGTTGGTGACGATGCCGACCTTTTGGCCGTCAAGCAGCGTGTAGCCATCGTGGGCGAGTCGTTCGAAGCCGGTGCGGAGTTGTCTGTGGGACTGGGCTGCGGCGGTGCCGGGGGCGGCTGAAACGGCTGCCGCCGTGGCCGCGGTGATGACGGCTCGTCTGGAAGGGCGCATGCGGTGACCTCCTTGAGCGGGGACGGTCGGCATGGGCACGGTAAGCGCTCCCGCGGGCTGTGGGGAGGCTGCGGGCTGCCTGTGGTTGATCGCGCAGTTCCCCGCGCCCCTTTCAGGGGCGTTGTCAGCCGACCCTTCCCTGGTACATACCGACCGGTTAGTCTGGCGCCATAGCTGACCCGCGTCTAAGGAGACCGATGGTGGGAGCCTTTCAAGGGGCTGGAGTCGTTGTCACGGGAGCAGGCGGCGGAATCGGAGCCGCACTCGCCCGGCGCTTCGCCGCCGAGGGAGCCCGGGTCGTCGTCAATGACCTGGACGCCGAGCGGGCCAAGCACGTCGCGGAGGAGGTCGGGGGTGTCGCCGTGCCCGGTGACGCCTCGGCGATCGTCGGCGCGGCCCGGGACGCGCTCGGCGGGACCGTCGACGTCTACTGCGCCAACGCCGGCGTCGCCTTCGAAGGTGGCGACGCCGACGGGCCGCTGGACGAGAAGGCCTGGGCGACCTCCTGGGACGTGAACGTCATGGCGCATGTCCGGGCCGCTCACGAGCTGCTGCCCGCCTGGCTGGAGCGGGGCAGCGGCCGGTTCGTCTCCACCGTCTCCGCCGCCGGGCTGCTCACCATGATCGGCGCCGCGCCCTACGCCGTCACCAAGCACGGCGCCCTCGCCTTCGCCGAGTGGCTGTCGCTGACGTACCGGCACCGGGGCGTGAAGGTCCACGCCATCTGCCCGCAGGGCGTACGCACCGACATGCTGTCCGCCACCGGCAGCGCGGGCGACCTGGTGCTCCAGCCGACCGCGATCGAGCCGGAGGCCGTGGCGGACGCCTTGGTGAAGGGCATCGAGGAGGACCGGTTCCTGATCCTGCCGCACCCCGAGGTCGCCGCGTACTACCAGGCCCGGGCCGGTGACCCCGACCGGTGGCTGACCGGCATGAACCGCATCCAGCAGCAGTGGGAGGAGAGCCGGTGACCGAGTCCCGTTACGCGGCCAAACCCTGGCTGGACCTGCTGAGCGACGCCCAGAAGGGCGCGATAAGCCCCGCGGGCTCCCTCGTGCATGCCCTGCGCCGGGCCGTGGCCGAGACGCCCGACGGCGACTTCCTGGCCTACTTCGACGGCCGCCTGACCTACCGGGACGTCGACGAGCTCAGCGACTCCGTCGCCGGGCATCTCGCGGCGCGCGGACTGGAGCGCGGCGACCGGGTCGCGGTACTGCTCCAGAACTCCCCGCACTTCGTGCTCGCCGTGCTGGGCGCCTGGAAGGCGGGCGCGGTCGTGGTGCCCGTCAACCCGATGTACAAGGCGGGCGAGGTGGCCCACGTCCTGCGGGACGGCGAGGTCGCCGCGCTGATCTGCTCGGACCGGGCGTGGGAGTCGTATCTGCGCGAGACGGCGGCGGACTCGCCCGTGCGGATCGTGCTCACCGGGTGCGAGCTGGACTTCCAGACGCGGGGCGACGCGCGCGTGCTGACCTTCGAGCGGCTGCCGCAGGCCCCGGACGCGGACGACCTGGTGGCTGTGGCGCGGGCCGGCGACAAGGCGCCCGAGGGGCGTGACCCCGCTCCCTCCGACATCGCGCTGATCAGCTACACCTCGGGCACCAGCGGCACGCCCAAGGGCGCCACCAACACGCACGGCAACATCATGTACAACGCCGAGCGGCAGCGGACCGGACTGGGGCTGCCCGAGCGGCCCGTCTACTTCGCGCTGGCGCCGCTGTTCCACATCACCGGCATGGTCTGCCAGTTCGGCGCCTGCCTGAACAGCGCGGGCACGCTCGTGCTGGCCTACCGCTTCGAGGCCGGCGTGGTGCTCGACGCGTTCGCCGAGCACCGGCCGCACTACACCGTCGGCCCGTCCACGGCCTTCATGGCGCTGGCCGCCCACCCGTCCGTCACCCGCGACCACTTCTCCTCCTTCCGGGTGATCTCCTCCGGCGGCGCCCCGCTGCCGCCCGCGCTGGTGGAGAAGTTCCGGGCGGGCTTCGGGCCGTACATCCGCAACGGCTACGGCCTGACCGAGTGCACCGCGCCGTGCGCCTCCGTGCCGCCCGGCCTTCAGGCGCCCGTCGACCCGGTCTCCGGGACTCTCGCGGTCGGCCTGCCCGGCCCCGACACGGTCGTACGGATCGTCGACGACAACGGTGACGAGGTCCCCTTCGGCGAGCAGGGCGAGATCGTCGTCCGGGGCCCGCAGGTCGTGCCCGGATACTGGCGGCGTCCCGACGCCACCGCCGAGACGTTCCCCGGCGCCGAACTGCGCACCGGCGACATCGGCTTCATGGACGAGCAGGGCTGGCTGTACGTCGTCGACCGCAAGAAGGACATGATCAACGCGTCCGGCTTCAAGGTGTGGCCGCGCGAGGTCGAAGACGTGCTCTACACGCACCCGGCGGTGCGCGAGGCCGCTGTCGTCGGCGTGCCCGACGGGTACCGCGGAGAGACCGTCAAGGCGTACATCAGCCTGCGTCCGGACGCCGACACGGACCCGGATGCACTCGCCGCCTACTGCAAGGAGAGACTGGCCGCCTACAAATATCCGCGCCAGGTGGAGATCCTTCCGGACTTGCCGAAGACGGCCAGTGGGAAGATCCTCCGTCGGGAGCTTCGTTCCCGGATGCAAGGCAACTGACAGCAGTACGGAAAGGCAGGTGGCGGCAGTGCCCAGGACGACGGACTCGGACGGCACCCCCGTACCTCAGCGGCTCCTGGCCGCCGCCACCCGGCTCTTCGCCGAGCAGGGCTACGACCGCACCTCGGTGCAGGAGATCGTCGAGGCGGCCGGTGTCACCAAGGGTGCGCTGTACCACTACTTCGGCTCCAAGGACGACCTCCTGCACGAGGTGTACGCGCGCGTGCTGCGCATCCAGCAGGAGAGACTGGACGCCGTCGCGGACGCCGACGAGCCGGTGGAGAAGCGGCTGCGGGCCGCGGCCGCGGACGTCGTGGTGACGACCATCGAGAACCTCGACGACGCGATGATCTTCTGGCGGTCCATGCACCACCTGAGCCCCGAGAAGAACAAGCAGGTCCGCGCCGAGCGCCGCCGCTACCACGAGCGCTTCCGCGCGCTGGTCGAGGAGGGCCAGGAGTCGGGCGTCTTCTCCAGGGCGACCCCGGCGGACCTCGTGGTCGACTACCACTTCGGCTCGGTCCACCACCTGTCCACGTGGTACCGCCCCGAGGGCCCGATGAGCCCCCAGCAGGTAGCCGACCACTTGGCGGACCTGCTGCTGCGCGCACTACGCCCGTAGCTGCGCAACCCAGCCCGTCCGGCGCTTGAGGACGAGGCCGTTCAGGCCGAAGAGGGGGTCTGGGGGCGCAGCCCCGAGCGGGGTCGAAGGTGCGGAGCCCCTGGAGACGGGACGGGTAGGGGCGGCGGGGGCGAAAAACCCTCCCGCCGCCCCGCCGCGTCACACGTACCGCTTCAGCTCCCGCCGCGCCAGCGACCGCTGATGCACCTCGTCCGGCCCGTCGGCGATCATCAGCGTCCGCGCCCCCGCGTACAGCTCCGCCAGCGGGAAGTCCTGGCTCACACCCCCCGCACCGTGCAACTGGATCGCCCGGTCCAGGATGTCCACGACCGCCCGGGGCGTCGCGATCTTGATCGACTGGATCTCGGTGTGCGCCCCCTTGTTCCCGACCGTGTCCATCAGCCACGCCGTCTTCAGCACCAGCAGCCGCAACTGCTCCACGGTCACCCGCGCATCCGCGATCCAGTTGTGCACCACACCCTGCTGGGCCAGCGCCTTCCCGAAGGCCGTACGGGACACCGCCCGCCGGCACATCAGCTCGATCGCCCGCTCCGCCATCCCGATCAGCCGCATGCAGTGGTGGATCCGGCCGGGGCCGAGCCGCGCCTGTGCGATGGCGAAGCCGCCGCCCTCCTCGCCGATGAGGTTCGACGCCGGCACGCGCGCGTGGTCGAAGATCACCTCGGCATGGCCGCCGTGGTAGTGGTCCTCGTAGCCGAAGACCTGCATCGCGCGCTCGATCGTCACGCCCGGCGTGTCACGGGGGACCAGGATCATCGACTGCTGACGGCGGATGTCCGAACCCTCCGGGTCCGTCTTGCCCATCACGATGAAGATCTTGCAGTCAGGGTGCATCGCCCCGGAGATGTACCACTTGCGGCCGGTGACGACGTACTCGTCACCGTCCCGCTCGATGTGCGTGGTGATGTTCGTGGCGTCCGAGGAGGCCACCTCCGGCTCGGTCATCGCGAACGCCGAGCGGATCTCACCGGCCAGCAGCGGCTCCAGCCACTGCTTGCGCTGCTGCTCGTCGCCGAACTGGGTGAGCACCTCCATGTTGCCCGTGTCGGGTGCCGCGCAGTTCGTCACCGTCGGGGCCAGCTGCGGGGAGCGCCCCATGATCTCGGCGAGCGGCGCGTACTGGAGGTTGGTGAGCCCCGCGCCGTACTCGGAGTCCGGCAGGAAGAGGTTCCACAAGCCCTGCCTGCGCGCCTCGGCCTTCAGCTCCTCGACCACCGCCGGGGTCTCCCACGGCGAGGCGAGCCGGGCCCGCTCCTCGTGCGCGACGGCCTCGGCCGGATAGACGTACTCGTCCATGAAGGCCAGCAGCTTGCCGCGCAGTTCCTCGGTGCGCGCGTCGAACGCGAAGTCCATGTCCGTCAGCCTTCCTGAAGGGTGGTGAGACCGTGCTCGATGAAGACGGGGACCAGGTCGCCGATGCGGTCGAAGCCGCGCCCGACCGTCTGGCCCAGGGTGTAGCGGTAGTGGATGCCCTCCAGGATCACGGCGAGCTTGAACCAGGCGAACGCCGTGTACCAGGCGACCGCGGAGACGTCGCGCCCCGAGCGGGCGGCGTACCGCTCGATCAGTTCGGCCGGGTCCGGGTGCCCCGGTGCCTCGGCCGTCGTGGAGACGGGGGAGTCAGCGGTGTCGAGGGGCAGGCTGTACATCGCCAGCAGGCCCAGGTCGGTGAGCGGGTCGCCCAGGGTGGACATCTCCCAGTCGAGGATCGCCTTGATGCGGTCGTCCTCGCCGATCAGGACGTTGTCCAGCCGGTAGTCGCCGTGCACCACGGCCGGGGCGGGGGAGGAGGGCAGTTGCCGTCCGAGCGTCGCGTGCAGCTCGTCGATCCCGGCCAGCTCGCGGTTGCGCGAGGCGTCCAGCTGCTTGCCCCAGCGGCGCAGCTGCCGGTCCAGGAAGCCCTCGGGGCGGCCGAAGTCCGCGAGCCCCACCTCGCCCGGGTCCACCGCGTGCAGCTCCACCAGCGCGTCCACCAGGTTCAGCACCGCGCCCCGGGTCCGCTCCGGACCGAGCGGGGCGAGCTGGTCGGCCGTGCGGTACGGGGTGCCCTCGACGAACTCCATGACGTAGAACGGCGCGCCGAGCACCTCCTCGTCCTCGCACAGCAGCACCGGCCGCGGAACCGGCACGGCGGTCGGGTGCAGCGCGCTGATCACGCGGTGCTCGCGCTTCATGTCGTGCGCGGTGGCCAGGACGTGGCCGAGCGGGGGCCGCCGTACGACCCACCGGGAGGTGCCGTCGGAGACCGCGTAGGTGAGGTTCGACCGTCCGCCCTCGATCAGCCGTCCGGACAGGGCGCCGCTCACCAGGCCGGGCCGCTCGCGGTCGAGCAGGCCGCGCAGCCGGTCGAGGTCGAGTCCGGGCGGGTGGTCGGGGCTCATGCGTCGCTCCTACGGGCAGGTGAACAGTTCCCGACTCATGATGCCGACCGGTCGGTATGTCGTCCAGAGTGGGGCCGAAACGTGATCGGAGCCACGATAGGCCGACGACTCCCGCCGCGGGGCGCCGGGGAGGTCACGGCCGGTTCGTTCAGGCCATCCGGCTTGCGTGCCGCGCGGCGAGCCCGGAAGGTCTAAGCCATGAAGGCGATCAGCTACTCACGGTACGGCGGACCCGAGGTGCTGGCGTTCGGGGAGGTCCGCGATCCCAAGGTCGGCCCGGACTCGGTGCTCGTGAAGGTGCGGGCGGCGGCCGTGAACCCCGTCGACTGGAAGGCCCGTGAGGGTTACCTCGAGGGGCTCTTCGAAGCCGCCTTCCCCGTGGTGCCCGGCTGGGACGTCTCGGGCGTCGTCGTACGGCCCGGCATGGCCGTGTCGGAGTTCGACGTCGGCGACGAGGTCATCGGGTACGTACGCGAGGACTTCCTCTCCCGCGGCACCTTCGCCGAGTACGTGGCCGCGCCCCTGCGCACCCTCGCGCGCAAGCCGCGCAATCTCTCCTTCGAGGAGGCGGCCGGTCTGCCGCTGGTCGGGCTCACCGCCTACCAGGTGCTGGTCAAGCTGCTCCAGGTGAAGCGGGGCGAGACCGTCCTGGTGCACGCCGCGGCCGGCGGCGTCGGCTCGATCGCCGTGCAGCTCGGCGCCCACCTCGGCGCCCGGGTGATCGGCACGGCGAGCCAGCCCAACCACGACTTCGTGCGCGGCCTCGGCGGGGAGCCGGTGACGTACGGCGAGGGCCTGGGCGAGCGGGTGCGGGGGCTGGCGCCCGAGGGTGTGGACGCGGTGTTCGACACGGTGGGCGGGGACGCGCTGAAGGTATCGGCGAACCTGCTGGCCCCCGAGGGCCGCCTGGTGTCGGTCGCCGACGGCGGCGTCGTGAACTACGGCGGCCGCTACTACTTCGTCCGCCCCGACGCCGAGGACCTCCAGCGGCTGTCCGAACTGGCGGAACAGGGCGTGGTGAGCGTGCACGTCTCCGAGACGTTCCCGCTGGAACGCGCGGCGGACGCGCACCGGCTGAACGAGGAGGGCCGGACGCGCGGCAAGATCGTAGTGACGGTGGACTGGGAGCCGGAGGACACGTAGCTGCTGACCGCGGCCTGGTGTGCGGCGTGCGGTGTGCGGTGTGCGGTGTGCGGTGTGCGGTGTGCGGTGTCCTGGCGTCAGGCGTGCGGTGTCCTGGTGTCCGGAGTGCGGCGCCCTGGCGTGTGGTGTTCCGGCATCCGGTGTGCGGCGCCCTGGCGTGTGGTGTCCCGGCATCCGGTGTGCGGTGTCCCGCCGTGCGGTGCCCTGACCTCCGGCGTGCGGTGTCCTGGAGTCTGGCGCGCCGTGCCCGGCGTGCGGTGTGCGGTGTCCCGCCGTGCGGTGTCCTGGCGTCCGGCCCCCTCGCGTGCGGTGTCCTGGTGTCCGGCGTTCGCCGCGTCCTGCCGTGGGGGGCCTGGTGTCCGGCGTTCGCCGCGTCCCGCCGTGCGGTGCCCGGGCCTCCGGCGTGCCGTGCCCCGGCGGCCGCCCCCGCCGCGTCCCGCCCCTAGACGACGAGAGCCGCCCCGCACACCGCCATCGCCAGCGTGCACAGCACCGCGGCCGTGGCGTGCCGGGGAGCGAACGCCGCTGGGCTGGCGGTGGCCGAGAGCGTGCGGATGCGGCGGTGGGCGATGCTCAGGAAGCCCAGCCACAGGACGCAGCACAGCGCGCACGCGACGAGCCCGGGCGCCGACGCCCCGCCGTGCAGCGCGGTCTTCACGGCGAGTACGGCGGAGACCGTGCCCGACAGCGTCGTACGCCGCCACGCGAGCCGGGTCCGCTCGGGTTGCAGCCCGGGGTCGCGGTCGGGGTCCTGCCGTCGGGCCGCCGGCGCGTTCACCCCTCCCACCCCACGAGCACCACGACGACCATGGCGAGGGCCACTATCGCGACGACGAGGCTCAGTACCGCCGGGAACCGGGACACCGGCAGGTCCTCGCCCCGGCGCATGGCCCGCTCGCAGCGCACCCAGTGGTTGACCGCCCGCAGCGAGCACAGCACGCCCGCGGCCAGCAGCGCGAGCGCCAGCCCCACCCGCCAGCCCCAGCGCAGGTCCGGCAGGAACTGGTCCACGGCGAAGCCGCCGCCGATCAGCGCGAGCGCGGTGCGCAGCCAGGCGAGGAAGGTGCGTTCGTTCGCCAGCGAGAACCGGTAGTCGGGCGTCTCGCCGTCCTGGCGCACCTGCGCGGGCGCGAACCACAAACGGACGTTCCGTACGAACTCGATCACGTGCGTGACCCTACCGGGGACACGGTCGCCGGGCGTTGCCGGTGCCGCCTCCGCGATGCCCTCCGCAGCCGCGGGACGAACCCGCTCAGCCCATCGACCGAAACGCCCTGAGCCGCTCGTACGCCGCCAGTCCGTCCGGTACCCACTCCCAGTCGCTCAGGCGCCGCCGCACCTCGTCCTCGGGCAGGAAGTCGTGCCAGGCCACCTCCTCGACCTGCGGCTGTACCGGCAGGTCGCAGCGGACCTCGTACACCGCCGACCACCAGGTCTGGCCGGCGCCGTTGTCGTAGAGGAACTTGAAGAGGTACCGCGGGAGCGGCAGACCCGTCACGCCCAGTTCCTCCTCTGCCTCGCGCAGGGCCGCCGTGTCGTAGGCCTCGCCGGCGCCGACCACTCCGCCGACGAACATGTCGTACAGGGAGGGGAAGACCAGCTTGGTCGGGGTCCGCCGGTGCACGAAGATCCGCCCCTCGGCGTCCCGCGCCTGGATGAACACACAGCGGTGCCGCAGGCCCCTGGCGTAGGCCTCGCCCCGGGGCGACTGCCCGATGACGCGGTCGTTCTCGTCGACGATGTCGAGGATCTCGTCAGCAGCACTCATGCCCTCATCCAAGCAGGGCGCGAGGCCTCACTGCGGCTGTGGCTGAAGCTGCCCCACGCGTACCCGCTGCGCCGTACCCGTCGGCATGGCCGGATGCAGACCCAGCAGCACGATCCCGGCGATCACGGCAAGCAGACCGCCCGCCTCCCAGCTCAGCGCCACCGCGTCGGTCCGCAGCCGGTCGCCCAGGAAGCCGACGCCGCAGATGATCCCGGCGATCGGCTGGGCCGCGGTCAGGGCGGGCAGCGACTTGCGCAGGGACGCGGTCTCGAAGGCGCTCTGCACGAGGAGCAGCCCCGTGACGCCCAGCGCGAGGACGGCGTACGGCTGCCAGCCGGTCAGCAGCCCGGCGAAGCCGCCCTCGGCGAACTTCTCCCCGCTCACCCGGGTCAGCGCGTCCTGCACGCCGTACAGCAGCCCAGCGGCCAGGGCCAGCAGCACCGGCCCGGAGCCCAGGCGGGAGCGCTTGGCATGCGCCGTGAGCAGCAGGGCGAGCCCGGTCATGGCCCCGATGATCAGCCACTGCCGCATCGGATCGGCCGTCGCGGCGCCGCCGTGCGGCTCGCCCGCCACGATGAACGTGCTCACTCCGCCCGCCAGCAGCAGCAGGCCCGCCCAGCCCTGGCGGCCGAGCGGCTGCCGGGTCTGCCGGCGGGACAGCGCGAGCGCGAACAGCAGGTTCGTCGCGAGCAGCGGCTCCACCAGCGACAGCTCCCCCTGCCCCAGCGCGGCCGCGCCCAGACCCATGCCGACCACCATCAGCGCGATGCCGCCGAGCCAGCGCGGCACCTTCACCAGGTCGAGCAGCAGCCGGAAGGACAGGAAGTCGTTGAGCGGGGCGCGCTGGGCCGCGTTCTGCTGAAGGACGAAACCGAAGCCCAGACAGCAGGCGGCACTCACGGCGAGCATCAGGACTAGAACCGACACGCGGTGTACCTCGATCATCAGGTCGGGTCACGATGGCGTAAGGGCCGACTGTACCGGCCGGCTCCGCCCGGCGCGCCCGTACGTCGTCCCATCGTGCGAGGTGCCGACCCCCCAGCACTATGACGCACGCCACAAAGGGCGAAACGGATAAATCGGATGCCCGCCACATCCTCCTCTGGACCCCCGCTGACCACAAAACCCACACAAGTAACAGCAGTTGACGCGTGTAACGCCCTTGCGGCCCTTGACGTAAACCGTTGGCTGCGGGTTGGCTGTGCGTGATCAGTTCATGGCGAAGCGCACACACGCGCTCCATCGACCGCCGTGAGCCGAAACACAAGAAGAGCGCGAAACACAAGAAGAGCGCGTGAGGAAGTTCCGCGGTGCCCCCACCCCCGCCCCCGCCTCCCCTCGGTCGTGGCCGCAGACGTGCGGCGCAGGCTTTCGACGAGGCCCTCGACGACGCCGACCTCGTGACCGCGCGCGCCGCGCTGGCGCAGGGCCGCTGGCAGAACGCCCGCTCCCTGCTGGTGCACACCGCAGACGACTGGGACCGGCGCGGCCACCGCGTCATGGTCCTCGCGCGGGAGTCCTACTGCGCCGCATGGGCCCGTGAGTGGCTGCTCGCCGAACCCGAGTCCGCCGACGCCTCCGTCCTGCTCGCCCTCGCCCAGGCCCGGCGCGCCCTGCACGGCAAGGACAAGCCGGTCCGGGCCCGCGAGGCCTGCGCGAACGCCGCCGCCCGCGCCCCCGCCGACCCCACCCCCTGGCTCGGCCTGCTCCTGCTGGAGTGCGCTCTCGGCACCGACCAGGACGTGGTCCGGACCTTCGAGCAGGTCCGCGCCCGGTACGCCGACCACCACCACGCCAACCACCTGATGGTCGCCCGGCTCGCCGGACGCCGCACGGAGGCCGGCCCGGACCCGCTGCACGAGGTCTACGACTTCGCCAACTGGGCCGCCGAACAGGCACCCGCCGACTCCCCGCTCGCGATCCTGCCGGTCATCGCGCACGCCGAGCGCTACCGCGCGCTGGCCGCCGCCGGACACGAACCCGCCGACCCGGCCGCCTCGGGCCACTGGACCGGCCGCCGCGCCCGGCAGGTGATGAAGGCCGCCTTCGACTGGTGGCTGGAGTGGGAGCTGGAGGGGCACCCGCGCCGGCTGATCGACCTCAACTTCCTCGCCCACGCCAAGTCCTGCGAGGGGCGGGGCGCCGAGGCCGCCGCCCTGTTCCACCGGATCGGCCGGCACGCCACCCCGGCGCCCTGGTCGTACCCGGACCGCGACCCGCACACCGCCTTCGCCGCCGCCCGCGCCGCCGCGCTCGGTACGGCCTGACACCCCCGGAAATTCCAGAAGTGAGGACGCTCTCCCGATGACCACGGACAGTTCGAGCACGAGCACAACCGCCGCCGGCGGCATCAGTACGTTCAAGGGGCAGGAGCGCGCCCTGCGCGCCGACCGGCTCGGCACCGGGGGACTGCTGCTCTCCGTCCTTGCCGCGACCGCCCCGCTCATGGTGGTCGCGGGTGTCATGCCCACTACATTCGCGGTGATGGGCATCGTCGGGCAGCCGCTGCTCTTCGTCGTCCTCGGCGTCGTCCTGATCCTGTTCAGCATCGGCTACGCCGAGATGAGCCGCCACGTCCACAACGCGGGCGCCTTCTACGCGTACATCTCCCGCGGCCTCGGCGGCACCGCCGGCGCGGGCGCCGCCCTGGTCGCCCTCGTCGCCTACAACGCGCTCCAGATCGGCATCTACGGCATCTTCGGCTTCGAGGTCTCCGGGCTCCTCGCCACCTACGCCGAGGTGGAGATCGCCTGGTGGATACCGGCGCTGGTGGCCGCGCTCGCCGTCGGCCTGCTGGGCTGGCTGAAGATCGACGTCAACGCGCGCGTGCTCGGCGTGCTGCTCGTCATCGAGGTGCTCCTCGTCGTGATCTTCGACGTCGCCGCCCTCGCCGACCCCGGCACGGAAGGCCTGTCGCTGCACGCGTTCAACCCGGACACCCTCACCGGCGCGGGCGTCGGCACCGCGCTGTGCTTCTGCATCGCCGCGTTCCTCGGCTTCGAGCAGGCACCCGTGTACGCCGAGGAGACCAGCCGCCCGCACGTCCTGGTGCCGCGGGTGATGTTCCTCGCCGTCGGCGGGGTCGCCGTCTTCTTCGCGCTGAGCAGCTGGGCCCTCACCGTCGCCACCGGCCCCGCCGCGATCGTCGGCACGGCCCAGAAGCAGAGCGCCGGACTGCTGTTCTTCCTCACCGAGTCCCGCCTCGGCGGCACCTTCACGGACGTCCTGCACGTCCTGTTCGTCACCGGCATGTTCGCCGCCCTGCTCAGCTTCCACAACGTCGTCGCCCGGTACGCCTTCGCCATGGGCCGCGAGGGCCTGCTGCCCGCCGCCTTCGGCCGCACCAGCGGCACCAGCGGCGCGCCCGGCACCGGCTCGCTGCTCCAGACCGTCGTGGCCGTGGTGGTCGTGGCCGCCTTCGCGATCGCCGACGACAAGCCGGCCGGCGACCCGACCGCGCCCGTCCTGCAGCTGTTCACCTGGTTCGGCAACATCGGCGCCCTCGGCGTGATGGTGCTGATGGCGGCGGCCTCCCTTTCGGTCGTCGTCTTCTTCGTCCGCCGGGGTGCCGCGGGCGCCCAGGCCTGGCGGCTGGTCACCTCCGCGCTGGCGGGCCTCGCCCTGCTCGTGATCGCCGGCTACACGGTGAAGGACTTCGAGGTCCTCGTCGGCGCCGGCCCGGGCTCTTCGCTGAGCTGGGTGCTGCCCGGCATCATCGGCCTCGCCCTGGCCGCCGGCCTGTTCCTGGGCCTGGTGCTGCGCGCCCGCGATCCCGAGAAGCACGCCCGGATCGGGCTCGGCAACGAGGCGTTCCAGCTGGAAAAGGCGGCGTCGTCCTGACCCCGGTCGCGTAAGAAGTGGTTACGGAACTCTGACGAGCACCCGCGATCCCTGTCCTGACGGGGCCGCGGGTGTTCGAATGAGAACGTGAACGAGGACGTACATGAGGGCATGAACGACGGACACCCCGAACAGCGGGGCACCCCGGTCGGCCGCCGCGTCTTCCTCGGCACCCTCGGACTGGGCGCCCTCGGCGTGGTCGCCGCGCCCCAACTGCAACGCGGCCTGGAGGGCTTCCTCGGCGGCGCCGTCGACAAGGACCCCACCGGCCTGACGGGACTGCTCCCCAACGGCGGCGGCTTCCGCTACTACTCGGTCGCCTCGTCGGTCCCGCGCAAGAACGCCGGCACCTACCGCCTGAAGCTGGACGGCCTGGTCGACCGCCCCACGACCTACACCCTGGCCGACCTCAAGGCCCTCCCGCAGACCCGCCTGGTCCGCGACGTCCAGTGCGTCACCGGCTGGCGCGTTCCCGACACCCCCTTCGAGGGCGTACGCCTGTCCCGGCTCCTCGACGCCGCCGGGGTCCGCCCCACGGCCAAGGCCATCCGCTTCACCTGCTTCGACGGCACGTACACCGAGAGCCTCACCCTCGACCAGGCCCGCCGCGCGGACGTCCTGGTCGCCCTGCGCATGCAGGACAAGGACCTCGGCCACTCCCACGGCGGCCCGGTCCGCCTCTACGTGGCGCCCATGTACTTCTACAAGTCCGCCAAGTGGCTCTCCGGCATCACCGTCACCGACGAGGTCAGGCCGGGCTACTGGGAGGAACGCGGCTACGACATCGACGCCTGGGTGGGCCGCTCGAACGGACGGGACGATGAGCCTACGACCTGACACCGCGGTCGCGGTAAGTCGCTTCAGCCGTACCGAGCGCTGGGTACACCGCACGACGGCCGCGCTCATGGGCGTCTGCGTCCTGACGGCGGCCTGCCTCTACGTCCCCCAGCTCGCCGAACTCGTCGGCCGCCGCGCCCTCGTCGTCACCCTGCACCAATGGACCGGCCTCGCCCTGCCCGTCCCGGTCCTGGCGGGCCTCGTCTCCCGCGCCCTCCGTACCGACCTCGGCCACCTCAACCGCTTCGGCCCGCACGACCGCACCTGGCTGCGCGCCGCCCTGCACCGCGACAAACGCCCCACATCCCGCCCCGCGGGCAAGTTCAACGCCGGCCAGAAGCTCTACGCGTCCTGGATCGCCGGCGCCACCCTGGTCATGCTCGGCACCGGCCTGATGATGTGGTTCACCCACCTCACCCCCCTCCTGTGGCGCACCAGCGCGACCTTCGTCCACGACTGGCTGGCCCTCACCATCGGCATAGTCCTCGCCGGCCACATCGGCATGGCCCTGGCCGACCCGGAATCCCGCAGAGGCATGCGCACGGGTTCGGTGAGCAGAGAGTGGGCGGACAGAGAGCACCCTCTATGGCGCCAGTAGGTCTCTCAGGCACGCGGGGAACTGCGCGAACAACCCCAATGCATCCGCACTCGCGTGACGACCACATCCTCGATGGCGCTGAGGCGCAAGGGGCGCGGGGAACTGCGCGAACAACCCCAATGCATCCGCACTCGCGTGACGACCACATCCTCGATGGCGCTGAGGCGCAAGGGGCGCGGGGAACTGCGC
>NZ_JBITJK010000026.1:0-45007 GCF_044459945.1 Streptomyces sp. NPDC050164 | reverse complement strand
CGCGAACAACCCCAACGCACCCGCACCCACCCGACGACCACACCCCCTACGGCGCCACGGCGAAATCCAACAGCACCTTGCAGGACCGACTCCGATCAGCCGCCAGCGCAAAAGCCCCCTCGGCCTCCCTCACAGGAACCACCGCACTGATCAGCCCGTCGAACGCCACCTCCCCCGCCAGCAACTCCAGCGCCTGATCGAACTCCCCGTCGAAGCGAAACGCCCCCCGCAGCTCGATCTCCCGACTCACCACGAGATTCCCCGCAAACGCACTGTGCCCCGGCGGCAGCATCCCCAACTGCACCACGACCCCACCCCGCCGCACCCGCCGCAGACACGTGTCGAGCCCGGCAGCCACTCCGGACGCCTCGATCGCGACGTCCGCTTCGGAAGGCCACCCCGGGTCGTCGGGATCATCGGCCCGTACCGGAGTCCCGGCACCGGCGATCCGCGCGTAGTCCAGCGCCTCGGGCAGCAGATCCGTGACGGTCACCTCCGCCGCCCCGGCCGCCTTCGCCGCCGCGACCACAAGACAGCCGATGGGCCCGGCACCGGTCACCAGGACGTGCCGCCCGGCCACCTCCCCGGCCCGCCGCACCGCGTGCAGGGCGACGGACAGCGGCTCGGCGAGCGCGGCCCGGCGCAGCTCCAGACCGTCCGGCAACGCCCGCAACTGCTCGCAGGGCACGACCACTTGCGCCGCGAATCCCCCCTGCACATGCGGAAAGCGCGCCGCACTGCCCAGATACGCGTGTCCCGGCAGACGTTCCGCCGACCGTCCGAACACTCCGGACACACCCCGCACGGCGTCGCCGGATGCACGGCGACAGCGGCACCCGCTGCCGGCCCCGACGCGCCGGCACCGTACTCGACCACCGTCCCGACGACCTCGTGCCCGAGCACCATCGGCTCCCGGAGCCGGAAGTCCCCGACCCCGCCGTGCCGCCAGTAGTGCAGATCGGACCCGCACACCCCGCCGTACCGCACGGCGACCAGCGCCTGCCCCGGCCCGGGCTCGGGAACCGGCAACTCCGCCACCCGCAGGTCACCCTGACCGTGGATCACACAACCCAGCATCACAGCCTCCCGGCAGGTGGTCACAGCACGCTTGTCATACCGCCGTCGACATACAGCACCTGCCCGCTGACGAAGTCGGCCGCGGGGGAGGCGAGGAACAGCACCCCGCCCACTAGATCCTGGGTGCGACCCCAGCGGCCGGCCGGGGTGCGCCGCCGCACCCAGGCACTGAACTCCTCGTCCTCGACCAGCGGCCGTGTCAGCTCGGTCTCGATGTAGCCCGGACCGAGCCCGTTGACCTGCACACCGCTCGGACCCCAGTCCGCGCACATGCCCTTGGTGAGCATCTTCAGCGCGCCCTTGGTCGCGGCGTACGGCGCGATCCCGGGCCGTACCACCTCGCTCTGCAACGAGCAGATGTTGATGATCTTGCCGTGGCCGCGTTCCGTCATCCGGCGCGCCGCCTCCCGCCCGACCAGGAAGGCACTGGTCAGGTTGGTGTCCAGGATCCGGTGCCAGTCGGAGTCGGTGAACTCCAGCAGCGGGGCGCGCAGTTGCATGCCCGCGTTGTTGACGAGGATGTCGAGCGGGCCCACCCGCTCCTCGACCTCGGCGACCCCCGAGGCCACCGATGATCCGTCGGTCACGTCGAACGCCGCCGTGTGCACCCGGTCGCCGGGCAACCCGGCGGCGGCCTCGGCGAGCCGGTCCTTGTCGCGTCCGTTCAGGACGACCGTGCAGCCGGCCTCCGCCAGACCGCGGGCGAGCGCGAGTCCGATGCCCCGGCTGGAGCCGGTCACCAGGGCCGTACGGCCGCTGATGTCGAAGAGAGGGTGAGCCGTCATTGCCGTGGCACTCCTAGATCACGAGGGACAACAGCAGGACGATGCCGCCGGCGACCACCGAGATGATCGTCTCCATGACCGACCAGGTCTTGATGTTCTGGCCGACGCTCAGCCCGAAGTACTCCTTCACCATCCAGAACCCGGCGTCGTTGACATGGCTGAAGAACAGCGAGCCGGCGCCGATGGCGAGGACCAGCAGGGCCGCGTGCGTGGTCGACATGTCGGCGGCGAGCGGGGCGACCAGACCGGCCGCCGAGACCGTCGCCACCGTCGCCGAACCGGTCGCCAGCCGGATCGCCACCGCGATCAGCCAGGCCAGCAGCAGCGCGGGAATCGACCAGTCCTTGGAGATGTCCAGGACCATCTGGCCCACCCCGGTGTCGATCAGCGTCTGCTTGAAGCCGCCGCCCGCGCCGACGATCAGCAGGATGCCGGCGATCGGCGCGAGGCTCTTCTCGACGAGCGGCGAGATCCGCTCCTTGGAGAACCCGGCGGGCCGCAGCAGCGTGAAGATGCCGACCAGTACCGAGGCGAGCAGCGCGATCATCGGGGCGCCGATCACGTCGAAGACGCGCTGGACCAGGTTCTCCGGGTCGTCCACGACGATGTCGACCAGCGCCTTGGCCAGCATCAGGATCACCGGCAGCAGGACCGTGAACAGCGTGGCGCCGAAGCCGGGGCGCTTGACCAGGTCCTCCGAAGCACGCTGCGGAATCATGCGGTCCGGGGCGGGGACGTCCACCCAGCGGGCCGCGTACCGTGAGAACAGCGGGCCGGCGATGATCACCGTGGGTATCGCGACGAGGACACCGAGGGCCAGCGTCACGCCGAGGTCGGCCTGCACCGCGTCGATCGCGACCAGCGGACCGGGGTGCGGCGGCACCAGGCCGTGCATCACGGACAGGCCCGCGAGCGCCGGGATGCCGATCCGCATCAGTGAGTAGTTGCCGCGCTTGGCGACCATCAGCACCACCGGGATCAGCAGCACGATGCCGACCTCGAAGAACAGCGGCAGTCCGATCACCGAGGCGATGAGCACCATCGCCCACGGCATCGACCGCCCGCCGGCCTTCGCGAGGATGGTGTCGACGATCTGGTCGGCACCCCCGGAGTCGGCGAGCATCTTGCCGAGCATCGCACCGAGGGCGATCAGCACACCGACGCCGGCGACCGTGGTGCCGAGGCCGGTGCTGAAGCTGGTGAGGACCTTGTCCAGCGGCGCCCCGGCGATCGCGCCGAGCGCCAGCGACCCGATGGTCAGCGCCAGGAAGGCGTGCAGCTTGGACTTGGTGATGAGCAGGACGATGACGGCGATGCCCGCCAGGACGGCGATGCCCAGCTGAGCGTGGCCGGCCGAGGTGATCGGCTCGGGTGCGTCCGCTGCCAGCATCTCGACGCTGAGTCTGGTCACGGGGGTGGGTTCCCTTGCGTTCGGGGGACTGGGGGAGGGGGCCGTCAGGGGTTACTGGACGGGCTCGGGGAGGTCCTCCAGGGCGAGCGCCGCCCGCTCGGTGATCTCCTCCGGGCTGCCCGAGACGTCCACGTCGACCCCGGCCTCGTCCGCCTGAAGCGGCTGGAGCGTGGCGAACTGGGAGTCGAGCAGCGCCGTGGGCATGAAGTGCCCCTGCCGGTGCGACATCCGGTCCTCGATGAGCGCGCGGTCACCCGTGAGGTGCACGAAGACCACGCCGGGCGCGGCGGCCCGCAGCCGGTCGCGGTACGACCGCTTCAGCGCCGAGCAGCTGACCACTCCGCCGAGCCCGGCCCGCCCGTGAGCCCAGGCACCGATGGCGTCCAGCCAGGGCCCGCGGTCCTCGTCGGTCAGCGGGGTACCGGCCGACATCCTGTCGATGTTGGCCTGCGGGTGGAAGTCGTCGCCCTCGGCGTACGGAACGCCGAGCCGGGCCGCGAGCAGGGGACCGATGGTGGTCTTGCCGGTGCCGGCGACGCCCATGACCACGACGACGTGGGGGGTGTTCATCGCTGCCTCACTGTCTGCTGTCTCCGTCGACACGTGATGTCGACGCAACTGAAACCCATTAGGTACGACGAATTCAAGAGGTCGTGATGAATAAGTCTGACTTTTTGTCTCCGTGATCTACCCCGTACGCTGAGTGCATGAGCACACCGGGCCGGGGGCTGCACGGCCATGTACTGGACACCCTCGGCCCCGAGATCACGGCCGGCGAGTACCCGCCGGGCAGCGTTCTGCGCACGGACGAGCTCGCCCAGCGTTTCGACGTGTCACGTTCGGTGATGCGCGAGGCGGTCCGCGTCCTGGAGTCCATGCACCTGGTCGAGTCCCGCCGCCGCGTGGGCGTGACGGTCCGTCCGACGTCGGAGTGGAACGTCTACGACCCACAGGTCATCCGCTGGCGCCTGGCCGGCAAGGACCGCGCCCGGCAACTGCGCTCCCTCACGGTGCTGCGCTCGGCGATCGAACCGGTCGCCGCGGGCCTCGCCGCCCGGCACGCCACGTCAGAGCAGTGCGCCGAACTCACCGAGTGCGCCCTCGGCATGGTCGCCAACTCACGTGGTCACAAGCTGGAGGAGTACCTCGTCCACGACATGGCCTTCCACCGCGTCATCCTGGACGCCTCCGGCAACGAGATGTTCGCCCGCCTCGGCGACGTCGTCGCCGAGGTCCTGGCCGGCCGCACCCACCACGACGTGATGTTCGAGGATCCCGACCCGGCCGCCGTCACCCTGCACGTCCAGGTCGCCGAGGCGGTCCGCGCGGGCGACGCGGCGCGCGCGGAGGAACTGACCCGCGAGATCACGGTCGGCGCCCTCCAGGAACTCGACATCCTGGCGCCGTAGCACCCGCTACGGCGGAAACTCCCCGTCGACGTACACCCAGGCCCCGTCGACCCGCTCGAACCGGCTCCGCTCGTGCAGCGAGCCGCCCCGGTACGACGCCCGGAACTCCACGGTCCCGGTCGTGTGGAACGCGGTCCCGTCACTCGTCTCCAGGATCTCCAGCCCGGTCCACCGCATCCGCGGATCCAGCTCCAGCGTCCCGGGCCGGGTCCGCGGATGCCACGTCCGCAGCAGATACGCGACGTCGCGCTTCACAAAGGCGCAGTAGCGCGAGCGCATCAACGCCTCGGCGGTCGGCGCGGCAGCTGTCCCGGAGTGGCAGCGCCCACAGCAGTCGCCGTAGGCCCCGGGAAGGCCGCAGGGGCAGGAACGCGTAGTCATGCCTGTCATTGTCCTAGACGGCCGCACCCGGCCCGGACGAGGGCAGCGGCGGCAGCGCCGTCCCGTACACCCAGGCGTCGAACAGCTCGTCCAGCGGCTCGTCCGCGAACCGCGCCGCGTGCGCGGTGAAGACCGCCGTCGTCACCGCCCCGCCCCGGTGCAGCCCCGCCCACCCGCGCAGCATGCGGAAGAAGGCGTCGTCGCCCAGGGCGCACCGCACCGCGTGCAGGGTGAGCCCGCCACGCTGGTAGAGACGGTCGTCGAACATCGACTTCCGCCCCGGATCGGCGAGCCGAAGGTCCTGCGGCAGCGCGGACAGCGACCGGTGTGCGGCGGCGGCCAGTTGCTGGGCGCCGCGGCCTCCCGAGCGCTCCGACCACAGCCACTCGGCGTACTTCGCGAACCCCTCGTTCAGCCAGATCTGCCGCCAGTCGGCGATGGACACGCTGTTGCCGAACCACTGGTGCGCCAGCTCGTGCGCGACCAGCCGCTCCGAACCCCGCGCGCCGTCCACATGGTTGGACCCGAACAGCGACAACCCCTGCGCCTCGACGGGGACGTCGAGCTCCTCCTCGGTCACGACGACCGCGTACTCGTCGAACGGGTACGGCCCGAACAGTTCCTGGAACAGCTCCATCATCGCGGGCTGCCGTGCGAAGTCCCGGGAGAACCGGGGGAGCAGGTGCGCCGGAATGTGCCCGTGCTGCGGCACCCCGCCCGGGCCCGGGTCACCCAGCAGCACGGTCTGGTACTTCCCGATCGACAGCCCCACCAGGTAGCTGGAGGTCGGCGCCGCCTGCTCGTACACCCAGGTGGTCGTCGAGGCCTTCGTAGTGCGCGTGAGCAGGCGTCCACCGGCCACCACCGCGTAGGCCGACGGCGTCGTGACCGAGATCTGGTACGAGGCCTTGTCGGCGGGCCGGTCGTTGCACGGGTACCACGACGGCGCCCCGACCGGCTGGCTCGCCACCAGCGCCCCGTCCTCCAGCTCCTCCCAGCCGAGGCCGCCCCAGGGGCTGCTCACCGGCCGGGGGTTCCCCGACCACTGCACCTCGACGGTGAACGCGGCACCGGCGCGCAGCGGCTTCGCGGGACGGACGCGCAACTTGCCGCCCCGGTGCGTGTAGTGCGCCGCACGGCCGTCGACCCTCACCCGGCCCACCCGGAAGTCCGCGAGGTTCAGCTGGAACTCGGTGAGCGGACCACGGCCCGCGATGGCGTTGATCCGCGCCGTTCCCGCCAGCCGGTTCGGCGCGGGGCGGTAGTCCAGCGTGAGCTCGTACCGATGCACCCGGTACCGGAGGTCACCGTTACCCGGGAAGTACGGGTCCTGACCCACTGACTGCTGAACCGCCACTGTTGCGTCCGCTCCCTGCACTGCGCTCCTACGACGTCCATCGGCCCCCGGCCCCGCGGGAGTACCGCCTAGCGACGCCATGCCTCGATCGGGTTGCCCAGCCAGCGCGTGTCGTCGGGCACGGACTCCGCGGCCATCACCAGGGACGCCGGACCCAGCGTGGTGCGGGCCCCGACGGCGCTGCCGGGCAGGACGATTCCGCCCGGGCCCAGAGTGGCGCCCTCACGGAGGACCACAGTATCCGTCCGCAAGATCCGGTCGTGGAAGAGGTGGGTCTGGAGCACACAGCCCCGGTTCACGGTCGCCGCGTCCCCGAGCGTCACCAGGTCCGTCTCCGGCAGCCAGTAGCTCTCGACCCACACACCCCGGCCGATGTGCGCGCCCAGCCCGCGCAGCCACGCCGACATCAGCGGCGTGCCCCGCACCGCACCGGCCAGCCACGGCACGGCCAGCACCTCGACGAAGGTGTCCGCCAGCTCGTTGCGCCACACGAAGGAGCTCCACAAGGGGTGCTCACCAGCGCGATGCCGTCCCACGAGCAGCCACTTCGCCGCGATCGAGACGAGCCCCGCCGCGCAGCCCGCCCCGAGCAGCACCAGACCGGACAGCAGGGGAGCCCACACACCGAGCGCGCACAGCGCCGCCGCCGTCCCCACCGCCAGCGCCGCCGAGCAGAACACCGGCACGATCCGGCAGAGCTCCACCAGAGCGCGCGCCCACAGCAGCCGCGCGGGCGGGTCATAGGTCCGGCTCTGGTCGCCGCCCGACGCGGCACGCGGCAGCCTCACCGGCGGCAGTCCCAGATACGAGCTGCCCTTCTTGGCCTTCTTCGGCGTCGCCGACAGCACACCCACAAGGCCACCGTCCGGCACGCTCCGCCCCGGCGCGGTCATCCCCGAGTTGCCGAGAAAGGCCCGCCGGCCGATCTCCGCGCGCCCGACGCGCAGCCAGCCGCCGCCGAGCTCGTAGGGCGCGGTCAGTGTGTCGTCCGCCAGGAACGCGCCCTCGCCGACCGTGGTCAGGCTGGGCAGGGCCAGCACGGTGGACACCTCGGCCCGCCGCCCGATCCGCATCCCGAGCAGCCGCAGCCACACCGGCGTGACCAGCCCCGCGTACAGCGGGAACAGCATGTCCCGCGACCGGTCCATCAGCTGTGTCACGGTCCAGGCCTGCCAGCCCACCCGGCTGTGCGTGGCGTGCGTGCCCTCCCGCAGCCCCAGGCTCAGCAGCCGTACGGCGGCCACGAGCAGCAGCGCGTACGCCAGCCCGAACGCGAGCGTCGCCGGCACCAGCGCGACGACAGCGCCACGCAGGGCCGCACCGAACCCGGCGTCCGGACCGACGAACAGCCCCGCCACCAGCAGCGCGGCAGCAGCCGAGACCACCGGCAACGCGGTCAGCGCGAAACCCGTCACGCCGTACATCACCCGCCAGTACGCGCCCCGCCCGGGCAGCTCCTTGGGCCAGTTGCGCTTGGCCCGGCCCAGCTTGACCGCGGGCGCGCCCGCCCACCGCTGCCCGGTGGGAATCTGCCCCGTGACCGCCGAACCGGGCGCCACCTCGGCCCGCTTGCCCACCCGCGCGCCCGGGAAGAGCATGCTGCGCGTGCCGACGACGGCGTGCGCGCCCACCTTCACCGGCCCGATCTCCAGCCGGTCGCCGTCCAGCCAGTACCCGGACAGGTCCACCTCGGACTCGACGGCCGCGCCCCGGCCCAGCTTGAGCATGCCGGTGACCGGTGGCAGCGAGTGCAGGTCCACGTCCTGCCCCACCTTGGCGCCCAGCGCACGCGCGTACCGTTCGAGCCAGGACCCGGTCAGCGAGGTCGCCCCGCTGAACTCGGCCAGCCGCTCGGCCGTCCACAGCCGCAGATGGACGCTCCCGCCGCGCGGGTACCGGCCTGGCCGCACCCCCCGCAGCAGCCATCGTGCCCCGCCCGCGGCGAGCGCGAGGCGCCCGGGCGGGCTGAACAGCAGCACGGCGCCGGCCGCGACGAGCCACCAGGGCGCCGTCGGCAGCCAGGAGTAGCCGGGCAGCATGTTCCCGAGCGCGGCGAGCACCACGGTCCAGCGCAGCCCGAGCAGCGTGAACAGGGGAACCAGCACCAGGAGCTGGACGAGCTGGGCGCGCCTCGGCACCGGTGCCACGACCCGCCGGACCCCGTCGTCCTGCGCCGACTCCTCCAGATGCCGGGCCAGCTTCCGCAGGACGGGTTGCTGGTAGACGTCGAGGACGGCGGCGCTCGGATAGCGCGTGCGCAGTCTCGTCGTCAGCTGGGCGGCGGCCAGACTGCCCCCGCCGATCCCGAAGAAGTCGTCGGAGGCCGATGTGACCGGAATGCCGAGGACGTCCGTCCACTGCTCGGCGAGCCAGGCCTCGGTGCCGTACAGCCGCTCGGCCGGGCCGCTCGTCTCCAGTCCGTCCAGCGGCCAGGGCAGCGCGTCCCGGTCCACCTTGCCCGACGTACGGGTCGGCAGCTCGTCGACCGGCGCGAGCAACGGCACCAGAGCTGCGGGCAGTTCGGCGCGCAGTCGCTCGACGGCCGCCGAGTGGTCCCAGCCGTCCTGGGTGACGACGTAGCCGACGAGGAGCTGGTTGCCGCTGCGGGCCGTCCGCACCGCGGCGGCGGCGCCGGCCGTCCCGGGCAATGCCTGAAGCGCCGCGTCCACCTCGCCGAGCTCGATACGGCGCCCACCGAGCTTGATCTGCTCGTCGGCCCGCCCGAGGAAGACCAGCCCCTCCGGCTCGGCCCGCACCAGGTCACCGCTGCGATACGCCCGCTCCCAGCCCAGCGACTGAAGCGGCGCGTACTTCTCCGCGTCCTTCTCGGCGTCGAGATACCGGGCGAGTCCCACCCCGCCGATCACCAGCTGTCCACTGCCGCCCATCGGCACGGGCTCCCCGGCCTCGTCCACGACGGCCAGCTCCCAGCCGTCCAGCGGCAGCCCGATCCGGATCGGCTCCTCGCCGCTCATCAGCGACGCGCACGCCACGACGGTCGCCTCGGTCGGCCCGTAGGTGTTCCACACCTCGCGCCCCTCGGTCACCAGACGCTGCGCCAGCTCGGGAGGGCACGCCTCCCCGCCGAAGATCAGCAGGCGTACGTCGTTGAGCGTCTCCGGCTCCCACAGCGCCGCCAGCGTCGGCACGGTGGACACGACGGTGATCTCCTGCTCGACCAGCCAGGGCCCGAGATCGGCCCCGCTCCTGACCTGCGAGCGGGGCACCGGCACCAGACAGGCGCCGTACCGCCACGCCAGCCACATCTCCTCGCAGGACGCGTCGAACGCGACGGACAGCCCCGCCATGACCCGGTCACCGGGCCCGATCGGCTCGTCGGTCAGGAACAGCGCGGCCTCCGCGTCCACGAAGGCGGCGGCGCTGCGGTGGCTGACGGCCACGCCCTTGGGCTTCCCGGTGGAGCCGGAGGTGAAGATGATCCACGCGTCGTGCCCGACACCGGGCCGGGCGGCGGCATGACCGGCGGCACCGCCGGCAGTCAGCTCGTGACCGGCCCCGACGACCACCCGCACCCCGGCCTCGCCGAAGACCAGTTCAGCCCGCTCGTCGGGGTCCTCGGCGTCCACGGGCACGTACGCGGCACCGGCGGCCAGCACCGCGAGGATCGCCACGTACAGGTCGTTGGTGCCCGACGGGACCCGGACACCGACGCGGTCCCCGAGCCCGACGTCCATGGCGGCCAGCCGCTGCCGCAGGTGCTCCACCTCGACCGCCAGCGCGCGGTAGGTGAGCAGCCGGTGGCCGTCGTCGAGCGCGGGCTCGTCGGGGTACGACCGTACGGACGCCTCGAAGATGTCGACCAGGGTGCGGGGCGAGGCCGCGGGACCGGCGGAGAAACGGGCCACGTCGGGGAGTTCCGCGCTCAACTCCCGGTCCAGCACGGTGAGGTCAGGGCTTTCGTGCAGGGCGGCCATCGGATCCTCGCGTCTCGAACCCGGACCATCCGGGGCGCCGGTGGGCCCGCAGGTCTGCCTGGGGATGTTCCGTTCCGGCGCGAACAAGCCCAATACTCTAGTGGTCGGGTGACTTCGCCCTGTCATGTCCGCTGCTCGGAGGCAACCGCGAGACCTCCTGAGGCCCGGCGCCCCCCGCTCCCACCTGTGCTTCTCCCGGCCTGGCGAGATGTCGCCCACATTTCCCCGGCCGCCCCCGAAGAGCGCCCGAAGGCACCGGACTTGAGGGGAAGTCTTCCTCCCCGGAGACGACGAAAAGCCCCTCGACGAGAGGGGCTTTTCGATCTGTGTCCGAGGGGGGACTTGAACCCCCACGCCCGATAAAGGGCACTAGCACCTCAAGCTAGCGCGTCTGCCATTCCGCCACCCGGACAAGGTGTCTGTCGCGCGGGTTCTCCCCGCGGCGACGACGTAAACATTACCAGGCTCCCAGGGGTGGCCGATCACCCCCGCCCGCACCCGGCCGGGCGTGAACGGGGTGTGACGGACCGGGACCGCTCTTGGGGAGCGGGCCGGGGAGAGGGAGGATGAGGAGGACCCACCAGCAGTGACAGCGGGAGGAAGCACGTGAGCGAGACGGACACGGCCAGGAGCGTCACCGGCGAGGACGAGGTCGTGGACCTCTGCCGCGAGCTGATCCAGATCGACACCAGCAACTACGGCGACCACTCGGGTCCGGGCGAGCGCAAGGCGGCGGAGTACGTCGCCGAGAAGCTCGCCGAGGTGGGACTCGAACCGCAGATCTTCGAGTCGCATCCGGGCCGCGCATCCACGGTGGCCCGGATCGAGGGCGAGGACCGCTCCCGGCCCGCGCTCCTCATCCACGGCCACACCGACGTCGTACCGGCCAACGCGGACGACTGGACCCACCACCCCTTCTCCGGCGAGATCGCCGACGGCTGCGTGTGGGGCCGCGGGGCCGTCGACATGAAGGACATGGACGCGATGACCCTCGCGGTCGTCCGGGACCGGCTGCGCAGCGGGCGCAAGCCCCCGCGCGACATCGTCCTCGCGTTCCTCGCGGACGAGGAGGCGGGCGGCACCTACGGAGCCAAGCACCTCGTGCGCAAGCACCCCGATCTGTTCGAGGGCGTCACCGAGGCGATCGGCGAGGTCGGCGGCTTCTCCTTCACGGTCAACGAGAAGCTGCGGCTCTACCTCGTCGAGACCGCCGAGAAGGGCATGCACTGGATGCGGCTCACGGTCGACGGCACGGCCGGCCACGGCTCGATGACCAACACCGACAACGCGATCACGGAGCTGTGCGAGGCGGTCGCCCGGCTCGGCCGGCACACCTGGCCGGTCCGGGTCACCAAGACCGTACGGGCCTTCCTCGACGAGCTCTCCGACGCGCTCGGCGTCGAGCTGGACCCCGAGAACATGGACGAGACCCTCGCCAAGCTCGGCGGCATCGCGCGGATGATCGGCACGACCCTGCGCAACTCGGCGGCCCCGACCATGCTGGGCGCCGGCTACAAGGTCAACGTCATCCCCGGCCAGGCCACCGCGCACGTCGACGGCCGCTTCCTGCCCGGCTACGAGGAGGAGTTCCTCGCCGACCTCGACCGCATCCTCGGCCCGCGCGTGAAGCGGGAGGACGTGCACGCCGACAAGGCGCTGGAGACCGACTTCGACGGCCGGCTCGTCGACGCCATGCAGACCGCGCTGCGCGCCGAGGACCCGATCGCCCGGGCCGTGCCGTACATGCTCTCCGGCGGCACCGACGCCAAGTCCTTCGACGACCTCGGCATCCGCTGCTTCGGCTTCGCGCCGCTGAAGCTGCCGCCGGAGCTGGACTTCGCCGGCATGTTCCACGGCGTGGACGAGCGGGTGCCGGTGGAGGGCCTGAAGTTCGGCGTGCGGGTGCTCGACCGGTTCATCGACGCGACCTGAGACAGCCCATACGAAACACCGCTATTCGGGCAGGCGTACGAGATCGGCTGGGAAGGGTGAATGCGACCATAAGCTCGTAGCCTCATTACTCCCTCTTCGTTACAGGTAATGCGATCGCAAGATGGGTCGCTTTGCCAACTAGGAGGAATAATGATCAAGAAGGTCGTCGCTGCTGCGGCTGCCACCGGTGGGCTGGTTCTCGCGGGCGCGGGCCTGGCTGTCGCCGACTCGGGTGCCCAGGGTGCTGCCGTGCACTCCCCGGGCGTCGTGTCCGGCAACGTCATTCAGGCGCCCGTTCACGTCCCGGTGAACGTCTGCGGCAACACGGTCTCTGTGATCGGGCTGCTGAACCCCGCCTTCGGCAACTCCTGCGTCAACAAGTGACGCTTCCCCCTCGCTGAGGGGAGTCCAAAGCCATCGGTCCCGGAGCGCGTGCCATGCGCTCCGGGACTGAACGCTTCTTTCAAGGAATTCGAGAAGAATTCGAGCCAGGTCGAAGGCAGGTATTCAGGAATGCGACAGGTCACCCGCAAGGGTCTGATGACCGTGGCGGCCGCGACCGGCGTGATCGCCGCCGCGGGCGGCTCCGCTCACGCCGACTCGGGCGCACAGGGCTCCAGCTCGGGCTCGCCGGGCGTGCTGTCCGGGAACTCGGTCCAGGCGCCGGTGCACGCGCCGGTCAACGTGTGCGGGAACACGGTCAATGTGATCGGTGTCCTCAACCCGTCGGTGGGCAACTCGTGTGCCAACCAGGGCGGTGGATCGTCGTCGGGGGGATACGGCGATTCGGGCGGCCAGGGCGGCTCGCACGCGGGCGGCCGCGCCAGTGACTCGCCGGGCGTCGGCTCGGGCAACCACGTCCAGGCGCCGATCCACGCGCCGGTGAACGTCTGTGGCAACAGCGTCAACGTCATCGGCGTCGGCAACTACAGCACGGGCAACGACTGTGCGAACGGTGGCTCGGGCGGGCACCACACCAACCCGCCCGGCGGCGGCAACGAGAACCCGGGACAGCCGGGGGACCCGGGCCACCCCGGCAACCCGGGTGACCCCGGTGATCCGGGCAACCCCGGAAACCCGGGCAACCCCGGAAACCCCGGTGATCCGGGCGATCCCGGAAACCCGGGCAACCCCGGTGACCCGGTACAGCCGGGGGACCCGGGCGGCCCCGGAAGCCCGGGCGACCCCGGCACCCCGGGCACGCCGCCCGGCGCGGACAGCGAGACGCCGGGCGGTTCCTCGCACGGCAACAAGCCGGGCGGCCAGTTCGTCACCCAGCCCAGGGGCGACTCCCAGCTCGCCAGCACCGGCAGCGACCTGCCGCTCGGTCTCACCCTGCCGGCCGGCGCGGGCGCGCTGCTCGCGGGCTCGATCCTCTACCGCAAGGCGCGCACCTCGGCCTGACCGTCCCGGACGAGCCTGACAGTCCCGGAAAGGCCTGACAGTTCCGGAAAACGGAGCGGGCCCCGCCGATGCGGGGCCCGCTCCCGTGTATGCCTTCTCCCGGCGCCCCGTCTCAGCTCACCACGTGGCCCGCACCTGACGGATGATCCGCCGGCGCAACCGCACCTTGCGGCTGCCGTCGCGCAGCAGGCTCAGACGGTGCAACTCCCAGTGTCCGTACTCGGCATGGTCCGTCAGCAGACGTGCCGTCTCCTTGCGGGAGACCCCGCGCGGTACGTACACGTCGACAAATTCGTATTCCGGCATCGCATCTATTGTGCGGGCTGGGGCCTGGTACGGATAGCGTCTGCACTATGTCTGATGCTGCGCAGCCCACTGCTGCCGAGGTACGCGCCGCCGCCGAGGCGGTCAAGACCGCGCTCGACCGCCACCTGGCCGCGGTCGAACGCCGGTCGGGGGAGGACGACCCGGCCGTCTACGAGGCGTTCAACCAGCTGGCCGCGGCCGCAGAGGTGTACGACGAACTGCTCTACGACCGTTACGACGAGGTCACACCCTTCGAGATCCCCGGTACGGAGGACGCGCTGCCCCCGTACACCGGACCCGAGGAACCGAACGCGCTGAGCGTACTGATCCGCCGCGACTACGCGGTGGCGGAGCCGCAGCGGCTGCTCGCGCAGGCGCAGCGGATCGAGGCCGCCGAGGGTGAGGACGGCCCGGCCGCCTCCGGGACGATCCATGGTGCGCTGGGCCTCCTCTTCGGCGAGTTCGAACCCGACGAGATCGCCTCCCGGCACAAGGAGTTCGGGCTGGAGGAGGGCGACTCCACGCTCTGGGTGACGGCTGCGGAGGAACCGGCCGATCCCGGCGAGTGGCTGGAGGCGCCGTTCGAGCAGGTCGATCCGCAGAGTGTGGTCTGCCGCTTCGACGTCAGTGCCGTGTTCGACGACGAGATCGGCGTCGACGACGATGACGACGAAGCGGAGGACCTCGAGGACGAACTCGACACCGACCTGGACGAGGACGGGGACGAGGCCCTGGAGCCGCTGGACGCGGACCGCCGCTGAGCGCACACGTCAGCCACCCGACGGCGGTGGTCACGGGGCAGGCCCCGTGACCACCGCCGTCGTCGTCAGCTGCTGATCTGCGGAGCGAGCAGCACCGGAAGCCGGGTCGTCCGGGGCTTCGCCGGAACCTCGGCGACGGCCCGGGCCAACGCCTGTTCCACGCCGTGCACGACGGACAGATGGCGGTCGGCCCGCCCGAACGCCGTGTACACCCACGGCCGGGTGAGGGCCTGCGCGGCATCGCCGGGCAGCACCACGACCACCGCGGGCCACCGGCTCCCCACCGCCTGGTGCGCGGTGAGCGCCCAGCCGTGCCGCACGGACTGCTCCACCCGCTCCTTCGGCACGACGGCAGCCTCGCCCTCGCACGACAGGTGCAGCCCCTCGGCATCCGCCTTCACCACGCGGCCCGGCAGCGCACGGCCCGGCACGGGGGAGTAGACGATCCGGTCACCGGGGTCGAAGCCGCCGAAGCGGCCCGGGCCCGGATTGAGCCGCTCCTTCAACGCAGCGTTGAGCGCACGCGTGCCGACGGCGCCGCCGTGCCCCGGTGTGATCACCTGTGTCTCCTCGGCCGGTACGCCGATCGCCCGCGGCACCGAGTCCACGACGAGCTGCACCGTCCGGTGCACGGCCTCGCCCGCGTCCCGCACGGGCACGATCACGACCTCCTTGCCGGGGGCCTCGACCTGGTTCAGCTCGCCGATGCCGATACCGGAGACCAGCTCGCCCAGCGGCCCGGGATCCGGCCGCCGCGAGGCGACCTGCGGGCAGATCCGCGCCGCGAGCAGATCCGCGAACACCCGGCCCGGGCCCACGGACCACAGCACTCCCGGGTCCCCGGCCAGCACCAGCCGCGCCCCGTCCGGC
Organism: Streptomyces sp. NPDC050164; assembly: GCF_044459945.1. NCBI lineage: Bacteria > Bacillati > Actinomycetota > Actinomycetes > Kitasatosporales > Streptomycetaceae > Streptomyces > Streptomyces sp. NPDC050164. The sequence continues at coordinate 29,379 of NZ_JBITJK010000026.1, read as the reverse complement.
AGCGACTCCGTCAGCAGTGCGGCCGTCTCGACATCCAGCTGCGGTGCGTCGAGCACGACGAGCAGATCGAGATCCAGCGCCCCGTCGGCATCCCGGCCGGGTCCCTCGGCACCGGAGAGCAGTCCGGCGACGGTGGCGACGGGGGAGTGGGCGTCGGGGGACCGGGTGCCGGGGGCGGCCTCGGACCGGCGCAGCAGGGCCGCGAAGCGGGTGCGGCCGATCGGGCCGTGGCTGGCGGCCCAGGCGCGCAGGCCGAGGGCGCGCGCGGCGGTCAGCAGCGCCGCGGGCTCGGTCAGGGAGGCCTCGCCGCCGGTGTGCAGGACCAGGCCGTGAGCGGCGACCACGCGGAGCAGCTCACCCGTCGAGCCCTGGGCCGCGGCGGCGGCCCGCTCCCAGTCCTCGGCCGAACCGTCCTGCTTGGGCACCGAGTTCACCAGCCGGGCCAGACCGTCGGCCAGGCTCTCCTCCGCGAGCGCGTACCGCTCGAGGCCGACCAGGACACGGACCGGACGCTCCTCGTCCTCCTCCGCGCCCTCTTCCTCGGCCGGTGCCGGCGCGCCACCGGTCTCCTCCAGCGCGTCCTGGAAGACCAGCGCGTCCCCCTCCGCGATCGCGTCCTGCACGGCGCTGTCGGGCTCCGGCACACCCCGCTGGGCCAGGGCCGCGAGGAGCGCCGGCATCTCCAGGGCGGTGTGCCCGGCCAGCGCCGCCTGCTCCAGGAGCCAGACGGTGACGGCCCGGCCCCGCCGCTCGTCGCCCGGACCGCACTCGGCGCCCAGCAGGGCCCGCGCGAACCCGTCGGCCTGCTCGGGCCGCACGCCGGCGACCCGCAGCAACTGCCAGGGATCCGCGCGCAGCAGCTCGTCCGCGCCCTCGCCGAGTGCCGCGGCCACCGGCGGCGCGAGCACCTCGGGGGCACCGCCCTCGCCGAGCACCTGCCGTACGGCCTGCACCGCCGCCGACGCGGGAGCCGTCGACGCGGCGACGGCCTCGGCCGCCAGCGGCTGCGGCCGTCGTACCGGCTCCGGGGCGGAGCGCCGGGGGGCGGGCTCGGGCTCTTCGAACACCGTGGCGACCGGCTTCTCACCGCTCTCCACGGCCCGCACGGCCGCGAGCAGATCGGCGGCCTTGCCGCTCAGCTTGGTCCCGGCCTCGATCGGCGCCTTCTTCTCGGCCTTGCGCTGCTCGATACGCTCCCGCACGGCCCGCTGCGCCCGCAGCTCGGCCTCGGCTTCGGACACCTCACCGGCACCGGCTGCTTCCCCCTCGGCGCCCTCGGCCTCGGAGACTTCACCGCTACCGGCTGCTTCCCCCTCGGTGCCCCCGGCCTCGGAGACCTCACCGGCACCGGCCGCATCCCCCTCGGTCCCCTCGGTCTGCGCACCACCGGTCGGCGTCCCCGGCTCGGCGTCCTCCGTGGTCTCCGGCTCCGTGCTCACAGCGTGCTCCAGTCGTGATCGGGATAGCGGTGCACAGGCGCCGACACGTCGTCGAGCGCCCGGCAGATCTCGTCAGGAAGACTAAGGGTCTCCACTGACAATGCCGCCGTGAGCTGCTGCGCGTTGCGCGCGCCGACGATGGGCGCGGCCACCCCCGGCCGGTCGCGGACCCAGGCCAGCGCCACCTGCAGCGGCGTCACCGCCAGTCCGTCGGCCGCGGTCGTCACGGCGTCCACGATGCGCCTCGCCGTGTCGTCCAGATACGGCGCGACGAACGGCGCGAGGTGCTCCGAGGCACCACGTGAGTCCGGCGGCGTCGTGTCGCCCCGGTACTTGCCCGTCAGCACCCCACGCCCCAGCGGCGAGGACGGCAGCAGCCCGATACCCAGGTCCAGCGCTGCCGGCAGCACCTCGCGCTCGATGCCCCGCTGGAGCAGCGAGTACTCCAGCTGTGTGGCCGCCAGCCGGGTCCGGGTGCCGGGGGCCGCCAGTTGCCAGGTGGCGGCCTTGGCCAGCTGCCAGCCGCAGAAGTTGGAGACGGCGGCGTAGCGGGCCCGACCGCTGGCGACCGCGAGGTCGAGGGCCTGGAGGGTCTCCTCCAGCGGGGTGTCCGGGTCGAAGGCGTGCACGTGCCACAGGTCGACGTAGTCGGTGCCGAGCCGGGAGAGCGAGGCGTCCAGCGCGGAGAGCAGATGGCCGCGGGAGGTGTCGAAGCGGCGGTCGGGGTCCGGCACGCTGCCGGCCTTGGTCGACACGACCAGGTCCCGGCGGGGCACCAGGCCGTCCATGAGCCTGCCGAGCAGGTACTCGGCCTCTCCGTCGCCGTACACGTCCGCGGTGTCGACGAGGGTCCCGCCCGCTTCCCAGAACGTCTTCATCAGGTCCGCGGCGTCGTGCTCGTCGGTGTCCCGTCCCCAGGTCAGGGTGCCGAGCCCGATCCGGGACACACGCAGGCCGGTGCGGCCGAGATGCCTCTGCTCCATGAACGCCGAGATTACTGGCCAGAACCTTCCGTGTGGGGGGCTGTGGACGGCCGATTTCCGGCGCCCGGCTCGGGTTGTCCGGCACGGCTGCCCGCGGCTAGGTCCTCGCACAGCCGCACGCTAAGGTCTGCGCACGTGCACGTTACTGATCGGTAAGGGGATTCGGCATGCAGCTCGGTATCAACCTCGGCTACTGGGGTGCCGGAATGGACGCGGACAATCTGGCCGTCGCCCAGGAGGCCGACCGGCTCGGATACGCCGTCTGCTGGGCCGCCGAGGCCTACGGCTCCGACGCCGCCACCGTACTGACCTGGGTCGCCGCCCAGACCGAACGTATCGACGTCGGCTCCGCCATCTTCCAGATCCCGGCCCGCCAGCCCGCGATGACCGCCATGACGGCGGCCACCCTCGACTCCCTCTCCGGCGGCCGCTTCCGCCTCGGCCTCGGCGTCTCCGGCCCGCAGGTCTCCGAAGGCTGGTACGGCGTCAAGTTCGACAAGCCGCTGGCACGCACGCGTGAGTACGTCGAGATCGTCCGCAGGGCCATGACGCGCGAGCGCCTGTCCTACGAGGGCGAGCACTGGACGCTGCCCCTGCCCGGCGGCCCGGGCAAGCCCATCAAGCTGACCGTGCACCCGCAGCGCGAGCACATCCCGCTGTACATCGCCGCGATCGGCCCGAAGAACCTGGAGCAGACCGGCGAGATCGCCGACGGGGCCCTGCTGATCTTCCCCTCCGCCGAGCACCTCGAGGACACGACGATCAAGTACCTGCGGGCCGGCCGTGAGAAGGCCGGCAAGACCCTCGACGGCTTCGACGTCTGCCCGACCCTCCCGCTCGCCGTCGGCGACGACAAGGACGTCGCCGCGCTCGCCGACACCTTCCGCCCCTACACCGCGCTGTACGTCGGCGGCATGGGCAGCCCCAAGCAGAACTTCTACAACCAGCTCGCCCAGCGCATGGGCTACGAGAAGGAGGCCGCCGAGATCCAGGGCAAGTACCTGTCCGGCGACAAGCAGGGCGCCGCGGCCGCCGTACCGCACGAGCTGATCGACAAGACCGCGCTGCTGGGGTCCGTCGACCGGATCGCGGACCGGATGAAGGCCTACGCGCAGGCCGGCGTCACCACCCTGAGCCTCGCCCCGGCGGGCTTCACGCTCGACGAGCGGCTCGCGTCCCTCCGCGCCGGCACGCAGGCCCTGGAGCGCGCGGGGCTCGCGTAACAGGCCCGAGTCTTCTGCGGCCGTGGTGGGGGCTCGGGGGTCTTCCCCGCCACGGCCGTCACGCAGAACAACGCGGCGTGCCTCCTGCGGTTACGCCGGGATCCTCCCGGACATGCCGGCCGGGCCGGTTTCGACGCGGTCTCCCGTGTCCTCCATTCGGCGGAGTTGTCCGACATACCTGTTGCCGCACCTGTCGTCCCGCACTTGACTCGTCCTTTGCGGAAACCTGCGGAATCACGCAGCACGCGCACGCGCACGTGCGCGGGAGAGGTGCTCACGATGCTTTCGGCCAAGAGTGTGTTCCAGCAGATCCTCGCCAACGACGAGTCCTTCGCCCTGTTCTGCTCCATCGCCGCGAGCGGCGAGTCCCAGGGCGGCTGGGAGAACGCCCGTATCGCCGCGCTCGTCCCCGAAAGCGAGCGGGAACTCGCCCCCAAGATCACCCGGCACGGCGCCGACGAGGACAAGCACGGCCGGATCTTCAACGCCCTGATGAAGAAGCGCGGCCTCGACCCCGTCCCGGTCCCGCCGGAGACCGACTACACGATGCTCCTGGAGAAGAACGGCATCGGCCTCGCGCATGAGCAACTCGGGCGCGACGAGCGGCTCACGGTGCAGGACATCGTCACGTACCTCTCGCACAGCAGGGTCACCGAACAGCGCGCCTCCGAGCAGATGGAACTCCTGCGCAAGCACTTCGCCGACGACCCCGACATCGGCCGCGCGGTCAAGCAGATCTCCAACGACGAGGACAACCACCTCGCCTACTGCCACGAGGAACTGCTGCGCTTCGCCTACGCGGGCCACGGCCGGGCCATCCAGCGGACCCTGCGCGAGTGCGCGCTCGCCGAGATCCGCATCTACCGGGACGTCAGCCTCGCCGTCATGGCGCACATGGGCCGCATCCTCGGCTGGTCCAGGGCCAAGTCCGCGGTGCTCGCGGCGGGCATCCACGCGATGTACGCCTACGAACGGCTGGGCGGCTGGCGCCGGATGGTGTCGCTGAAGACGCCCGAGCGCCGCGACGCCCTCGGCGGACCCGCGTCCGCGGCACCCGAGTTCGCCTGAGACGGCCCGGTCTACAACCAGCCACGGCGCTTGAACAGCCGGAACACCAGCACCTCGAGAACGGCCATCACCGCGATCAGCGCGGGATAGGACCACTCCCAGCGCAGCTCGGGCATGTGATCGAAGTTCATGCCGTAGATCCCCGCGATCATCGTGGGGATCGCGGCCATGGCCGCCCACGCGGAGATCTTGCGCATGTCGTCGTTCTGCCGGACGCTCATCTGCGCCAGATGCGCGGAGAGGATGTCCGACACCAGCCGGTCCAGGTTCTCCACGGACTCGTTCACGCGCGTGAGGTGGTCGCTGACGTCACGGAAGAACGGCCGGGCCCGGTCGTCCACGAACGGCACCGCGACGCCGGACGGCGCCGTGCCCGCCAGCCGGCTCATCGGCAATGCCAGCGGCCCGGTCGCCCGGCGGAACTCCAGGACCTGCCGTTTGAAGTTGTAGATCCGCGACGCGGTGTGCCGCGAGCCCTCGCCGTCCGGTGAGAAGACCTCCGCCTCCAGACCCTCCAGGTCGGCCTGCAGCTCGGTCGCGACGTCCAGGTAGTGGTCGACGGCGGCGTCGGCGACCGCGTAGAGCACGGAGGTGGGGCCGTTGCCCAGCAGGTCCGGCTCGTGCTCCAGCCGCTGCCGTACGGCCTTGAGCGGGCCGCCCTCGCCGTGCCGGACGGTCACGACGAACGAGTCGCCCAGGAAGATCATGAGTTCGCCGGCCGAGACGGTGTCGCTCTGCGGCTCGTACGTCACCGGCTTGAGCACCACGAAGAGCGAGTCGTCGTACACCTCCAGCTTGGGCCGCTGGTGGGCCTTGAGGGCGTCCTCGACGGCCAGTGGATGCAGCCCGAACTCCTGGGTCACATGGTCGAATTCGCGCTCCGTCGGCTCGTGCAGCCCGATCCACACGAAACCGCCCGCCGCACGGGCCTCACCCAGGGCGTCGGAGAAGTCCTCCGGCCCCTGCGACCGGTGTCCGTCGCGGTAGATGGCACAGTCGACGATCACGAAGAGACTCTCCCGTCACTCGAAGGACACCGTACGCGCGCGTGCGCCTACGCTGGACCGCATGCCCACGTTGATCCTGGTCCGGCACGGACGTTCCACCGCCAACACCGAGGGACTGCTCGCCGGCTGGACGCCCGGTGTCTCCCTCGACGAACGCGGCGCGGCGCAGGCCGCCGCGCTGCCCGGGAGGCTCGCCGAACTGCCCCTCGCCGAGATCGTCACCAGCCCGCTCCAGCGCTGCCAGGAGACGATCCGGCCCCTTCTCCAGGCCCGGCCGGAGCTCACCCCGCACACCGACGAGCGCATCGGCGAGTGCCACTACGGCGACTGGTCGGGGCGCAAGCTCGACGAGCTGAAGGACCAGCCCCTGATGGAGGTCGTGCAGGCGCACCCCTCCGCGGCGGCGTTCCCCGGCGGCGAGTCCATGCGGGCCATGCAGACCCGTGCCGCCGAGGCCGTACGCGAGTGGAACGCGCGCGTGGAGCGCGACCACGGCGCCGACGCCGTCTACCTCATGTGCTCGCACGGCGACATCATCAAGTCGCTCGTCGCGGACGCACTCGGACTTCATCTGGACCTCTTCCAGCGGATTTCCGTTGAACCGTGTTCCATCACCGCGATCCGCTACACACGACTGCGACCGTTTCTCGTCCGCCTCGGCGACACGGGCGACTTCACGTCCCTGGTGCCGCGCGAGGAACCGCCGGGCGACGAGGCCCCCGTCGGGGGTGGTGCGGGCGCACCGTGATCGTCGGCCGCAGTAGGGTGAAGCGGTCGCAGCAGTGCCGTGGCCACACGGCCCCCACGATTCCAATGGAGACAGGACGTGTCCCGTCAGGTGTTCCTCTACGACCATCCGGAGCGTTTCGTGGCCGGTACGGTCGGACTGCCCGGGCGCCGTTCGTTCTTCCTCCAGGCCACCGCCGGCTCCCGGGTGACCAGCGTGGCCCTGGAGAAGACCCAGGTCGCCGCGCTCGCCGAGCGCATGGACGAACTGCTCGACGAGGTCGTACGCCGTAGCGGAGGCAGCGCCGCCGTCCCCGCCGTCGCACCGTCCGAGATCACCGACACCGCTCCGCTGGACACCCCGATCGAGGAGGAGTTCCGGGTCGGCACCATGGCGCTCGCCTGGGACGGCGAGGAGCAGCTGATGATCGTCGAGGCGCAGGCGCTCGTCGAGCTCGACGCCGACTCCGAGGAGGACCTCGCCGAGGCCGAGGAGCGGCTGCTCCAGGACGAGGAGAACGGGCCGCCGATGCTGCGTGTCCGGCTCACCGGCGCGCAGGCGAGGGCCTTCGCCAAGCGCGCCCTCGACATCGTCAACGCCGGGCGGCCGCCGTGCCCGCTGTGCAGCCTCCCGCTCGACCCGGAAGGACACGTATGTCCGCGCCAGAACGGATACCGCCGCGGAGCGTGAGTCCTCTTTCGGACGCCGCCCAACTGCTCGCCCGGGGCGAACTCACCGTGCGCGGACGCATCCGTGAGGCATCCAACGCGGCCCTGTACTGCACGGTGTCCCACGACGGCCGGGAAGCGGCCTGCATCTACAAGCCGGTCGCGGGGGAGAGACCCCTGTGGGACTTCCCCGACGGGACGCTCGCCCAGCGCGAGGTCGCCACGTACGAGGTCTCCGAGGTGACCGGCTGGGGCCTCGTCCCGCCCACCGTGCTGCGGGACGGCCCCTACGGCGAGGGCATGTGCCAGCTGTGGGTCGAGGCGGCGCCGGAGGCGGAGCTGCTCGCGCTGGTCGACGGGGAGGAACCGGAGCCGGGCTGGAAGGCGGTCGGCTTCGCCGAGGTCGGCGAGGGCCGCACCGCTCTCCTCGTGCACGCGGACGACGAGCGGCTGCGCCGGCTCGCGGTGCTGGACGCCGTTGTCAACAACGCCGACCGCAAGGGCGGGCACCTGCTGCCGACCGATGAGGGGCGGCTGTACGGGATCGACCACGGGGTCACCTTCAACGTCGAGAACAAGCTGCGGACCCTGCTGTGGGGGTGGGCGGGGGAGCCCCTCACCCAGGAGGCCGTCGACGTCCTCGAAGGCCTCAGGAAGGACCTGGCGGAGGACGGTCCCCTCACCGCCCGGCTGCAGCCGCTGATCACCGGCGCGGAGATCGACGCCACACGCGCGCGGGTCGGCGCGCTGCTCGCCTCGGGGAAGCATCCGGAGCCGAGCGGGCAGTGGCCGGCGATTCCCTGGCCACCCGTGTAGCAGCACATGCGCCGAGCAGTCGCAAGAGCGCCTTCTCGGCCGTCCGGCCCGCTCCCATTCGTATATGGAACTTCAGTCCGGTTAGGCTCATGGCATGCATGCCTGGCCCGCTTCCGAGGTCCCCGCCCTGCCTGGTCAGGGCCGCGACCTGAGGATCCACGACACCGCGACCGGTGGTCTGGTCTCCCTCGACCCCGGTCCCGTCGCCCGTATCTACGTCTGTGGCATCACCCCGTACGACGCCACCCACATAGGACACGCGGCGACCTACAACGCGTTCGACCTCGTGCAGCGCGTGTGGCTCGACACCAAGCGGCAGGTTCACTACGTCCAGAACGTCACCGACGTCGACGACCCGCTCCTGGAGCGGGCGCAGCGCGACGGCCTCGACTGGGCCGCGCTCGCCGAGCAGGAGACGGCCCTCTTCCGTGAGGACATGACGGCCCTGCGGATGCTGCCGCCGCGGCAGTACATAGGCGCCGTCGAGGCGATACCCGGGATCGTCCCGCTCGTCGAGCGGCTGCGGGACATGGGCGCGGCGTACGAACTCGAAGGCGACGTCTACTTTTCGGTCGAGTCCGACCCGCACTTCGGCAAGGTCTCCGGGCTGGACGCCGCGGCGATGCGGCTGCTGTCCGCCGAGCGCGGCGGCGACCCGGACCGGCCGGGCAAGAAGAACCCGCTCGACCCGATGCTGTGGATGGCGGCCCGGGAGGGCGAGCCCAGTTGGGACGGCGGTTCGCTCGGACGCGGACGGCCCGGCTGGCACATCGAGTGCGTGGCCATCGCCCTCGACCACCTCGGCATGGGCTTCGACATCCAGGGCGGCGGCTCCGACCTGGCCTTCCCGCACCACGAGATGGGCGCCTCGCACGCCCAGGGCCTGACCGGCGAGTTCCCCATGGCCAAGGCCTACGTCCACGCCGGCATGGTCGCCCTCGACGGCGAGAAGATGTCCAAGTCCAAGGGCAACCTGGTCTTCGTCTCCAAGCTCCGGCGCGACGGCGTCGACCCGGCCGCCATCCGGCTCGCGCTGCTCTCCCACCACTACCGTGCCGACTGGGAGTGGACCGACCAGGTCCTCCAGGACGCCGTCGCACGGCTCGCCCGCTGGCGGGCCGCAGTCTCCCGGCCCGACGGCCCCCCGGCGCAGGCACTCGTGGAGCAGATCCGCGAGTCCCTCGCGAACGACCTGGACGCTCCGGCCGCCCTCACCGCGGTCGACCGCTGGACCGCGCAGCAGGAGCAGAGCGGCGGCACGGACGAGGGCGCCCCCGGGGTGGTCTCCCGGGCGGTGGACGCGCTGCTGGGCGTAGCGCTGTAACCGACAACAGCCGCAGGGGGCGTCTCCCGGGCGGGAGACGCCCCCTGCGGCTGGCCGGGTGTCGCGGGGTGCCCCCGGCGGCTGTGAGGGCTCTGGGCGCGTGCATGCTCGTCGTCGGCGACGGCTGGGCAGCGGGGTGCTGCCGTGAGACTCTGACAGGCTGCGAGGGGCTGCGGTGCGCCCCCGGCGCCCGCTTGCCGTCGCGGACGCGGGTCGGCGAGGTGCCGCGGTGGCCGTGGCAGGCTGCGACGGCTCTGAGCACGCCTGCTGTCTGCTCGTCGCCGACGGCAGGGGCGGCGAGGACCGGCGCGTTCCCCACCCGGGGCTCACGCTCGCGGTTGCCGGCGCGGGTGCAAGGTGTGGCAGTGGAGCCCCGTCCGGCATGCTCGTCGTGGTCGACGGCATGGCGGCGAGGTGCCGCGGTGGGGCCCGGCAGGCCGCCAGGGCTGCGGGCGCGTCCCCCGGCGCCCGCTCGCTGCCGCCCGGGCCCGCGGTGGGCGAGGTCTCAGTCCTCCGACGACTCCTCGTCGTCCGTGCCCGGCTTCGGCGGCTTCGGTGGGCGGGTACGGCCGCTGGGGTTGTCCCGCAGGTACGACGTGCTGTCGCTGCCGTCCGCCGTGGCGTGGCCGCCGGAGGCGGTCGGTCCGCCGCCGTCGCGGCGCCGGAGGTAGCGCTCGAACTCGCGGGCGATCGCCTCACCGGACGCCTCCGGCAGCTCGGCGGTGTCCCGGGCCTCCTCCAGCGACTGGACGTACTCGGCGACCTCGCTGTCCTCGGCGGCCAGTTGGTCCACGCCGACCTGCCAGGCGCGCGCGTCCTCGGGCAGCTCGCCCAGCGGGATGCGCACGTCGATCAGGTCCTCCAGCCGGTTCAGGAGGGCCAGCGTGGCCTTCGGGTTCGGCGGCTGCGAGACGTAGTGCGGTACGGCTGCCCACAGGGACACGGCCGGTACCCCCGCGTGCGTGCACGCCTCCTGGAGGACGCCGACGATGCCCGTGGGCCCCTCGTACTTGGTCTCCTCCAGGTCCATGCGACGGGCCAGGTCCGGGTCGGACGTCGTCCCGCTGATCGGAACCGGACGGGTGTGCGGGGTGTCGCCGAGCAGGGCGCCCAGGACGACCACCAGTTCCACGCCCAGTTCGTGCGCGAAGCCGAGCAGTTCGTTGCAGAACGACCGCCATCTCATGGACGGTTCGATACCCCGGACGAGGACCAGGTCGCGCGGCTTGTCCCCGCCGACCCGGACCACCGACAACCTTGTCGTCGGCCATGTGATCTTGCGAACGCCGGCTTCCATGAACACCGTGGGGCGGTTCACCTGGAAGTCGTAGTAGTCCTCGGCGTCCAGCGCCGCGAACACCTCGCCCTTCCACTCCCTGTCCAGATGCGCGACCGCGGTGGAGGCGGCGTCGCCGGCATCGTTCCAGCCCTCGAACGCGGCCACCATGACCGGGTCGATCAGCTCGGGAACCCCCTCGAGCTCGATCACCCAGCGCCTCCTTCCGACGTGCCCTCGCGTACCCCCCAACCTTACGGCGTACCAAGGGGGCGCCCGCAGCCCCCTTGCAGGGGGAGTGACCCCATCACTGCCCCGCGATCCACCCCTGAACACCCCGGATTCATCCGAGCTGTCCGTGAGGCCCTGGTCACAGCGTGGAGCGCAGCCACTGCTCCACGCTCGCGATGTGCACCGTCGCCCACGAGCGCGCCGCCTCGGCGTCCCGGTCCCGCAGGGCCGCGAGGATCGCCCGGTGCTCGCGCAGGGTGCGGCCGACCGCGTCCTCCTGGGTCAGGCCGCGCCAGATCCGGGCCCGGGTGGTGGGGCCCGACAGCCCGTCGAGCAGCGAGCACAGCACGGAGTTCCCCGAGCTCTGCACGATGCCCCGGTGGAACTCCAGGTCGCAGGCGACGAGATCCTCCACGGACGGGTCGTCGCCGAGCTTGTCCAGCTGGGCCGTGAGCGCGTCGAGCTGCTGTTCGCTGATCCGCAGGGCCGCCATGGCCGTCGCGGCCGGCTCCAGGATGCGGCGTACGGCCAGGAACTCCAGGACCGTGTCGTCGCGGTGGAAGTCCACGACGAAGCTCAGCGCCTCCAGCAGGAGTTGCGGATCGAGGCTGGTGACGTACGTGCCGTCGCCCTGCCGCACGTCCAGGATCCGGATGAGGGACAGCGCGCGTACGGCCTCCCGCAGGGAGTTGCGGGACAGGCCGAGGTCGGCGGCGAGTTCGCTCTCCTTGGGCAGCCGGTCGCCCGGCCGCAGCGCGCCGGAGACGATCATGCCCTTGATCTTCTCGATCGCCTCGTCGGTGACTGCCATGGCCGGCCTCCCTGTCGCTCAAGACCTCCGACGTATCAGGTCATTATGGGGGTCGGGAACGCGGAAGGGGCGGCTCCGTCGGCGTGGAGCCGCCCCTCCCGGCAACCGGGTCCCCGGGCAACGGGATCCCCGGGTCGTGCCTACTTCTTGTCGAGCAGGTCCTGGACCTTGGCGCGGACGTCGTCCGTGGCCAGCCCGCGGATCGTCAGCGTCGTGCGGCGGCGCAGCACGTCGTCCTGCGTCTCGGCCCACTCGTGGTCCCGGGCCCAGACGACCTGCGCCCAGATCTCCGGGGCGTCGGCGTGGACGCGTTCGGCGAGCTCGGGGCTCTCGTTGGCCAGGCGGGCGATGTCGAAGGCGAGCGAGCCGTAGTGCGTGGCCAGGTGCCTGGCGGTGTCGGCCGCCATGCGCGGGCCGGGCGCCGGGCGGTCGGTCAGCAGCCGGTGGGCGACCGCGCGCGGGTTGGCGATGCCGGGCAGCGGCAGCTTCTTCGGCAGCGAGCTGATGGGCTCGAAGTCGTCGCCCAGGGGGTGGCCCGGCAGCGACTCCAGCTTCTTCATGATCGTGCGGCCGATGTGGCGGAAGGTGGTCCACTTGCCGCCCGCGACGGACAGCATGCCGCCCTTGCCCTCGGTCACCACCGTCTCGCGCTTGGCCTTCGCGGTGTCCCCGGGACCGCCCGGCAGCACGCGCAGACCGGCGAAGGCGTAGGTGATGAGGTCGCGGCTCAGCTGCTGGTCGCGGACGGAGAAGGCGGCCTCGTCGAGGATCTGGGATATGTCCTTCTCGGTGACCGCGACATCCGCCGGGTCGCCCTCGAACTCCTCGTCGGTGGTGCCGAGCAGCAACATGTCCTCCCAGGGGAGGGCGAAGGTGATGCGGTACTTGTCGATCGGGGTCGCGAGCGCGGCCTTCCAGGGGGAGGTGCGCTTCAGGACCAGGTGGGCGCCCTTCGACAGGCGGATGGACGGCGCGGCGTTCGCGTCCTCCATCCTCCGCAGGTGGTCGACCCAAGGGCCGGTCGCGTTGAGCACCAGCCGGGCGCTGACGCCGAACTCGTCGCCGGTCAGGCGGTCCTTCAGCTCGGCGCCCGTGACACGGCCCTGGGTGAAGCGCAGGCCGGTGACCTCGGCGTGGTTGAGGACGACCGCGCCCGCCTCGACGGCCCCGCGGACCGTCATCAGCGCCATGCGCGCGTCGTTCATCTGGTCGTCGCCGTACACGGCCACGGCCTTGAGGTTCTCGGTGCGCAGCTCGGGCACGTCCTGCGCGGCCTTGGCCGGCGAGAGCAGATGCCCGACGCCGTCACCGAAGGCCGACAGCGCGGAGTAGGCGAAGACGCCCGCCCCGAGCTTCGCCGCGCCGTGCGGCCCGCCCTTGTACACGGGGAGGTAGAACGTGAGCGGGTTCGCCAGGTGGGGAGCCACCTGCCGGGAGACCGCACGGCGCTCGAAGTGGTTCTCCGCCACCAGCTTGACGGCCCCGGTCTGGAGGTAGCGCAGACCGCCGTGGAGCAGCTTGGAGGAGGCGGAGGAGGTGGCACCGGCGAAGTCGCCGGCGTCGACCAGAGCCACCCTGAGGCCGGACTGCGCGGCGTGCCAGGCGGTGGAGATGCCAAGGATGCCGCCGCCGATCACGAGAAGGTCGTACGACGCCTTGGCGAGCTGCTCCCTGGTCTCGGCTCGGCTCGGGTTCGAGCCGGAGGACGGGCGCGTCCCCAGGGCAGGCACGGACTTCAGGGTGGACTGAGTGGTCATGCTGTTTCTTACTCCTCGTCCTCGAGCCAGCCCATGGTCCGCTCGACGGCCTTGAGCCAGTTCTTGTACTCACGGGCGCGGGTCTCCGCGTCCATGCGGGGGGTCCACTCGGCGGCCCGGCGCCAGTTGGCGCGCAGGTCGTCGGTGCTGTTCCAGAAGCCGATGGCGAGGCCGGCGGCGTAGGCGGCGCCGAGGCAGGTGGTCTCGGCGACCATCGGGCGCACCACGGGGGCGTCCACGAAGTCGGCGAGGGTCTGCATCAGCAGGTTGTTGGAGGTCATGCCGCCGTCGACCTTCAGGGCGGCCAGCTCCACGCCGGAGTCCTTCGTCATGGCGTCGGCGATCTCGCGGGTCTGCCAGGCGGTGGCCTCCAGGACGGCACGCGCCAGGTGCGCCTTGGTGACGTACCGGGTCAGGCCGGCGATCACACCACGGGCGTCGGAGCGCCAGTACGGGGCGAACAGACCGGAGAAGGCCGGCACGAAGTAGGCACCGCCGTTGTCCTCCACCGACAGCGCGAGCGTCTCGATCTCGGCGGCCGTGGAGATCAGGCCCATCTGGTCGCGCATCCACTGCACCAGCGAGCCGGTGACGGCGATCGAGCCCTCCAGGGCGTAGACCGTGTCCTGGTCGCCGATCTTGTAGCCGACGGTGGTCAGCAGGCCGCTGTAGGAATTGATGATCTTGTCACCGGTGTTCATCACCATGAAGGTGCCGGTGCCGTACGTCGACTTGGTCTCGCCCTCGGAGAAACAGGTCTGGCCGAACAGGGCCGCCTGCTGGTCGCCGAGCGCGGAGGCGACCGGGATGCCGCCGAGCAGGTCACCCAGCTTGCCGCCGGTGATCTCGCCGTAGACCTCGGCGGAGGAGCGGATCTCGGGCAGGACCTGCTTCGGGACGCCGATGGACTCGCAGATCTTGTCGTCCCACTGCATGGTGTGCAGGTTCATGAGCATCGTGCGGGAGGCGTTGGTGACGTCCGTGACGTGCTTGCCGCCGTCGACACCGCCGGTCAGGTTCCAGATGACCCAGCTGTCCATGGTGCCGAAGAGGATGTCGCCCGCCTCGGCGCGCTCCTTCAGCCCGTCGACGTTGTCGAGCAGCCAGCGGGCCTTGGGGCCGGCGAAGTAGGAGGCGAGGGGGAGGCCCGTCTCGCGGCGGAAGCGGTCCTGGCCGACGTTGCGGCCGAGCTCGCGGCACAGGGCGTCGGTGCGGGTGTCCTGCCAGACGATGGCGTTGTGGACGGGCTCACCGGTGTTCTTGTCCCACAGCACGGTCGTCTCGCGCTGGTTGGTGATGCCGATGGCCTTGATGTCGTCGCGGGTGATGCCGGCCTTCTCGATGGCCCCGGCGACGACCTCCTGGACGTTGGTCCAGATCTCCGTGGCGTTGTGCTCGACCCAGCCCGGCTTGGGGAAGATCTGCTCGTGTTCCTTCTGGTCGACGGAGACGATCCGGCCGTCGCGGTCGAAGACGATGCAGCGGGAGGAGGTGGTGCCCTGATCGATGGCGGCGATGAAGGGGCCGGCGGTGTGCGCGTCGGTCACTGTGTGCTCCTGGAAGTTCCGGGTTTATGGGGCTTTACGTACGGCGCGTGCCGAGAGTTTCGCAAAGGGGGCGAGGATTGCTCCTAGGCGAACGCGACGTTGTAGATGCCTGCCGCGATGGCGCCGCCGATCAGCGGACCGGCCACCGGGACCCAGGCGTAGCCCCAGTCGGAGCCGCCCTTGTTGGGCAGGGGCAGCAGGGCGTGCACGATACGCGGACCGAGGTCACGGGCCGGGTTGATCGCGTAGCCCGTCGGGCCGCCGAGGGACAGGCCGATGGACACCACCACGAGCGCGGTGATCAGCGCGCCCAGCGTGCCCAGGCCGTTGCCCTTGTCGTTCAGGCCCTGGGTGAGCACGGCGAGCACCAGCACGACGGTGCCGATGATCTCCGTGGCGACGTTCTGCCAGGCGACCCGGACCTCGGGCCCGGTGGAGAAGATGCCCAGCACGGGGCCGGCGCCCTTCTCCTGGGCCTCGACGGCCTTGGCCGTGGTGGCCTGTGCGCCCGGACCGCCGACGATCTCGCGGTCGGTGAGGTGGGCGTGGAACTGTCCGTAGTAGGCGATCCAGACCAGGGCGGCACCGATCATGGCGCCGAGGATCTGTCCGGCCCAGTAGACCGGGACGTTCTTCCAGTCGCCGTCCTTGATCGCGATCGCCAGGGTCACGGCCGGGTTCAGATGGGCGCCGGACAGCGGCGTCGTGGTGTAGACCGCCGTGAGCACCGCGAAGCCCCACCCGAAGGTGATGGCGAGCCAGCCGGCGTTGCGGGCCTTGGAAGCCTTCAGTGTGACGGCGGCGCAGACTCCGCCGCCGAGGAGGATGAGTATGGCGGTACCTATGGTCTCGCCGATGAAGATGTCGGAGCTGGACACCCGCGACTCCTTTGTCCTTCGTCCAGGGGTGAAGTTCTATACCGGCCTGGCGTTGTCACACTCTAGCGCGTATTGCCGGTAGCTGTTCGACAATGTCGACCGATGGACGGGAGTCTTGCTTCGGCGTTACGAGCACGTCAAGGGCTGTGTTGTCGAAAACACGATCGTTACTGATCGCCGCGGCCTTGTGGATCTCCAGTGGCCGGTGAGCAGGGGCATGCCGAGGACCGGGACGCCCTGCGGCGTCCCGGTCCCGTCGTGTCCCGTCAGAACCGCCCGGCGCCCAGGTCCCGCGACACCGCGCGGGCGCAGTCCCGGACCGCCGCGATCAGCTCGGGGCGCAGCTCCCCGTCCCGGCACAGCCGCTCCACGGCGCCGGTGATGCCGACCGAGCCGACCGGCATGCGCCGCCGGTCGTGGATGGGCGCGGCGAGGGAGGCGACGCCCTCCCAGGTCTCCTCGACGTCCGCCGCGTACCCACGCGCGCGTGTGACGTCGAGGATGTGCTCGAAGGTCCCCGGCTCACACACGGTCCGGTCGGTGAACGCCTTGCGGTCGGCCTCCAGCGCCTCGCTGTGCGCCACCGGGTCGTAGGCGGAGAGCACCTTGCCCAGCGCCGTGGAGTGCAGCGGCTGCATGGCCCCGATCTCCAGGACCTGCCGGCTGTCGTCCGGCCGGAAGACGTGGTGCACGATCAGTACGCCCTGCTGGTGCAGGACGCCCAGGTAGACGCTCTCGCCGCTGGACCGGGCCAGGTCGTCGGCCCACACCAGGGCGCGCGCCCGCAGCTCGTGCACATCGAGGTACGTGGTGCCCAGGCGCAGCAGCTCCGCGCCGAGCTGGTAACGCCCGGAGGCGTCGTCCTGCTCCACGAAGCCCTCCTGCTGGAGGGTGCGCAGTATGCCGTGGGCGGTGCCCTTGGCCAGGCCCAGCGACGAGGCGATGTCCGACAGGCCGAGCCGCCGCTCGCCGCCCGCGAGCAGCCGCAGCATCGCGGCCGCCCGTTCGAGCGACTGGATGTTCCGTGCCATCGCCGTACTGCCTCCGTCCCCTTCGACCGCCGACCAGCGGCGCCCGCAGCCCTTGTTCGGCAATGTCGAACACTACCGGTCGTTGCCGACCTCTCGCTAATGGCGGGTCGCCATTTGTTGCGCCGGCGGGTCGCCCTGTGGTGCACCCGTGCCGCGCCCGGGGCGCGGCACAGGTGGCTCATCAGTGGCACAACGGCCGTTCGGGACGCCAGGCGCGTCCGCCCCGTGGACGCCCTGCCCATCCGGGCCGCCTCCCGGTTAGGCTGGCGCCGTGCGCCTTTTTCCCGGATGCCCTCCGCGTGTCCGGGCAGCCGCATAGCCGACAGCCGTCGCACTTGAGGGAGCCCTTTACATGGCCTCGTTGCCACCGACCCCTTCCGCAGACAGCCGGACCCGTGTGTCCGCCCTCCGAGAGGCCCTGGCCACCCGTGTGGTCGTGGCCGACGGGGCCATGGGCACCATGCTCCAGGCGCAGGACCCGACGCTCGAGGACTTCGAGAATCTCGAAGGCTGTAACGAGATCCTCAACCTGACCCGGCCGGACATCGTCCGTTCCGTCCACGACGCGTACTTCGCGGTGGGCGTCGACTGCGTCGAGACCAACACCTTCGGCGCCAACCACACGGCCGCGGTGGAGTACGAGATCTCCGACCGGGTGCACGAGCTGTCCGAGGCGGGTGCCCGGATCGCCCGAGAGGCGGCCGACGAGTACGCCGCCCGGGACGGCCGGCCACGCTGGGTGCTCGGCTCGATCGGCCCCGGCACCAAGCTGCCCACGCTCGGCCACGTCGCCTACGGCATTATCCGCGACGGCTACCAGGCCAACGCCGAGGGACTGCTCGCCGGCGGCGCGGACGCGCTGCTCGTGGAGACCACGCAGGACCTGCTCCAGACGAAGGCCTCCATCCTCGGCGCCCGCCGTGCCATGGAGGCCACCGGCGTCGAGGTGCCCCTGCTGTGCTCGATGGCCTTCGAGACCACCGGCACCATGCTGCTCGGCTCCGAGATCGGCGCGGCGCTGACCGCGCTGGAGCCGCTGGGCATCGACATGATCGGTCTGAACTGCTCCACCGGCCCGGCGGAGATGAGCGAGCACCTGCGCTATCTGACGCGCCACTCGCGCATCCCGCTGCTGTGCATGCCGAACGCCGGCCTGCCGATCCTCACCAAGGACGGCGCTCACTTCCCGCTCGACCCCGAGGGCCTGGCCGACGCCCAGCAGAACTTCGTCCGGGACTACGGCCTCTCCCTGGTCGGCGGCTGCTGCGGCACCACCCCCGAGCACCTGCGCCAGCTCGTCGAGCGCGTCCGGGACGTCACCCCGACCGAGCGCTCTCCGCAGCCCGAGCCGGGCGCGGCGTCGCTGTACCAGTCGGTGCCGTTCCGGCAGGACACCTCCTACCTGGCGATCGGTGAGCGGACGAACGCCAACGGTTCGAAGAAGTTCCGTGAGGCGATGCTGGAGGGCCGCTGGGACGACTGTGTGGAGATGGCCCGGGAGCAGATCCGTGAGGGCGCGCACATGCTGGACCTGTGCGTGGACTACGTCGGCCGGGACGGTGTGGCCGACATGGAGGAGCTGGCCGGCCGTTTCGCCACCGCTTCCACGCTGCCGATCGTGCTGGACTCCACCGAGGTCGAGGTGGTCCGGGCCGGTCTGGAGAAGCTCGGCGGCCGCGCGGTGATCAACTCGGTGAACTACGAGGACGGCGACGGCCCGGAGTCCCGTTTCGCCAAGGTCACCCGGCTGGCCAGGGAGCACGGTGCCGCGCTGATCGCGCTGACGATCGACGAGGAGGGCCAGGCCCGCACGGCGGAGAAGAAGGTCGAGATCGCCGAGCGGCTGATCGAGGACCTGACCGGGAACTGGGGCATCCACGAGGAGGACATCCTCGTGGACTGCCTGACCTTCACCATCTGCACGGGCCAGGAGGAGTCGCGCAAGGACGGGATCGCCACCATCGAGGGCATCCGCGAGCTGAAGCGGCGCCACCCGAAGGTGCAGACCACGCTGGGCCTGTCGAACATCTCCTTCGGCCTCAACCCGGCCGCCCGGATCCTGCTGAACTCGGTCTTCCTGGACGAGTGCGTCAAGGCGGGCCTGGACTCGGCGATCGTGCACGCGTCCAAGATCCTCCCGATCGCCCGCTTCTCCGAGGAGGAGGTCCAGACGGCCCTGGACCTCATCTACGACCGCCGCGCCGAGGGTTACGACCCGCTGCAGAAGCTCATGCAGCTGTTCGAGGGCGCCACGGCCAAGTCCCTGAAGGCGGGCAAGGCCGAGGAGCTGGCCGCGCTGCCGCTGGACGAGCGCCTGAAGCGGCGCATCATCGACGGCGAGCGCAACGGCCTGGAGGCCGACCTCGATGAGGCCCTGCAGTCCCGCCCCGCCCTCGACATCGTCAACGAGACGCTGCTGGAGGGCATGAAGGTCGTCGGTGAGCTGTTCGGTTCCGGCCAGATGCAGCTGCCGTTCGTGCTCCAGTCGGCCGAGGTGATGAAGACGGCCGTCGCCCACCTCGAACCGCACATGGAGAAGGTCGAGGGCGACGAGGCCGGCAAGGGCACCATCGTGCTGGCCACCGTGCGCGGCGACGTGCACGACATCGGCAAGAACCTCGTCGACATCATCCTGACCAACAACGGCTACAACGTCGTCAACCTGGGCATCAAGCAGCCGGTCTCCGCGATCCTGGACGCCGCCGAGGAGCACAAGGCCGACGTGATCGGCATGTCCGGTCTCCTGGTCAAGTCCACGGTGATCATGAAGGAGAACCTGGAGGAGCTGAACCAGCGCGACCTGGCGGCGAAGTACCCGGTGATCCTCGGCGGCGCCGCCCTGACCCGCGCCTACGTCGAGCAGGACCTGCACGAGATCTACCAGGGCGAGGTCCGCTACGCCCGCGACGCCTTCGAGGGCCTGCGCCTGATGGACGCCCTGATCGGCGTCAAGCGCGGCGTGCCCGGCGCGAAGCTGCCCGAGCTGAAGCAGCGCCGCGTGCGGGCCACCGCCCCGGCCGCCGTCGAGGAGCGCCCCGAGGAGGGGCACGTCCGCTCCGACGTCGCCACCGACAACCCCGTGCCCGAGCCGCCCTTCCGCGGCACCCGCGTGATCAAGGGCATCCAGCTCAGGGAGTACGCGAGCTGGCTCGACGAGGGCGCCCTGTTCAAGGGCCAGTGGGGCCTCAAGCAGGCCCGCACCGGCGAGGGCCCCTCGTACGAGGAACTGGTCGAGACCGAGGGCCGGCCCCGGCTGCGCGGGCTGCTGGACAAGCTCCAGACGGAGAACCTGCTGGAGGCGGCCGTGGTCTACGGCTACTTCCCGTGCGTCTCCAAGGACGACGACCTGATCATCCTGGACGAGCAGGGCAACGAGCGCACCCGCTTCACCTTCCCGCGCCAGCGCCGCGGCCGGCGCCTGTGCCTGGCCGACTTCTTCCGCCCGGAGGAGTCCGGTGAGACGGACGTCGTGGGCCTCCAGGTCGTCACCGTCGGCTCGCGCATCGGCGAGGAGACCGCGCGTCTGTTCGAGTCCAACGCCTACCGCGAGTACCTCGAACTGCACGGCCTGTCGGTGCAGTTGGCCGAGGCGCTCGCCGAGTACTGGCACGCGCGCGTGCGCTCCGAACTCGGCTTCGCCGGCGAGGACCCGGACGAGATGCAGGGCATGTTCGAGCTGAAGTACCGGGGTGCCCGCTTCTCCCTCGGCTACGGCGCCTGCCCCAACCTGGAGGACCGCGCCAAGATCGCCGACCTGCTCCAGCCGGAGCGCATCGGCGTCCACCTGTCCGAGGAGTTCCAGCTGCACCCCGAGCAGTCCACGGACGCCATCGTGATCCACCACCCGGAGGCGAAGTACTTCAACGCCCGCTGAGCCGCCCTACCGGGCACGCTCCACAGCGGCCCCCGGCGTACGCACTGTGTGCCCGGGGGCACAGCGGTTAAACGAGGCACTTCCTCCGCACACGACGTAGACTGGTCGGTCCACTGCAGGCCGGTTCCCACGTGGGAACCGGCCTGATCGTCCCTCAAGGAGGTAGGTGGATGACCAGTACGGTCCCCGCGCTCGGTACCCGTACGGCCGAAGGCTCGGCCCTACAGGCCGTGCTCCTCGACATGGACGGCACCCTGGTGGACACGGAGGGTTTCTGGTGGGACGTCGAGGTCGATGTCTTCGCCTCCCTCGGCCACATGCTCGACGAGTCCTGGCGCCATGTCGTGGTCGGCGGCCCCATGACCCGCAGCGCGGGGTTCCTGATCGACGCCACCGGCGCGGACATCACCCTCGACGAGCTCACAGTGCTCCTGAACGACGGCTTCGAGGACCGCATCGGCCGCGCCCTGCCGCTGATGCCCGGCGCCGGCCGGCTGCTGGCCGAGCTGTACGAGTACGAGATCCCCACGGCCCTGGTCTCCGCCTCGCACCGGCGCATCATCGACCGGGTCCTGACCTCCCTGGGCGCGCACCACTTCGCCCTGACGGTGGCCGGCGACGAGGTGCCGCGCACCAAGCCCCACCCCGACCCGTACCTGGCGGCCGCCGCCGGACTCGGCGCCGACCCCGCCCGGTGCGCCGTCATCGAGGACACCGCGACCGGAGTCGCCGCCGCCGAGGCCGCGGGCTGCCGGGTCGTGGCGGTGCCCTCCGTGGCCCCCATCGCCCCGGCCCTGAGGCGTACGGTCGTCACCTCTCTCGAAGAGGTCGACCTGACATTTCTGCACGGCCTGATGACGGAAATGCGCTAGGTGTTCACCCAGCGTGCAGCGGCGTTAGGACGGTAATTCCGAAGGTGAATTCGAACTCCCCGGAGGACCGAATTCCCGTACCTTCGAACCTGTTTACGGGTGTGACGTTCCCCACGTAGTCCGGGGTCGACACCAAGTCCAGCGTGTGCTGCGCACCCCCTCCGGGGGGCCTTCGGCGTGCCTTTGTGTCCCGATTGATGGAACGCTGCACCAAAGCTTCCGCTGTCGGGTTTTCGGTGCGTCCGCGCCTGGTTCCGCAGCGTGATGGGTGCTCAACTCCGGTGGCGGCGAACCCTCCTGTCGGCCGCGACTAATCTCGACACGAGAACATCGCCCCACCCCCGTGATCCGCTGCGCCACCCCTGCATGCCGGGTACACGGAGTCGACAGCTCTGGAGAAACTCGAGCATGAACCGCAAGACTTTGGTGCTGCCGGCCGTGATCGGCCTGCTCGCGCCGGTGCTCGCCGCCTGCGGCGGGTCCGACAGCGGGAGCGACAACGGCGGCGCGATCGTCGTCGGCACCACGGACCGGTTCACCGCCTCGAAGGACGCCCCCGCGCCCCTCGACCCGGCGTACGCCTACGACGTCGGCACCTGGAACATCCTGCGCCAGACCGTGCAGACCCTGATGATCCAGCCGCGCGGCGAGGGCGAGCCGGTACCGGAGGCCGCCGAGCGATGCGGCTTCACCGACACCGGCAACGAGCGCTACGCCTGCACCCTGCGCGACGGCCTGAAGTTCGCGAACGGCGACCCCGTCACCGCGGCCGACGTCAAGTACTCCATCGACCGCGCCCGTTCCCTCAAGGCCGACAGCGGCGTGTTCGCGCTGCTGTCCACCATCGACACCGTCGAGACGCAGGGCGACCGCGAGGTCATCTTCCACCTCAAGACCGCCGACGCGACCTTCCCGTACAAGCTGTCGACACCGGTCGCCGGCATCGTCGACCCCGACGAGTACCCGAAGAACAAGCTGCGCGACGGCTTCGACCTCCAGGGCTCCGGCCCGTACACCCTCAAGGCCGACGTCGAGAACGACGAGATGGTCAAGGCCGAGTTCACCCGGAACCCCGACTACAAGGGGAGCCTGAAGGTGAACAACGACAAGATCGAGATGGTCTCCTTCAAGGGCGCCGACGCCATGGGCACGGCCCTGGACAAGGGCGACATCGACCTGATGACCCGCACCATGTCGCCGGAGCAGATCCGAAAGCTCTCGGGCGACGCGGACACCGGCATCGACCTCGTCGAGATGCCCGGCCTGGAGATCCGCTACCTGGGCTTCAACACCGACGCCCCGACCGTGAAGTCCAAGGCCGTGCGCCAGGCGATGGCCCAGGTCGTCAACCGCAGCGAGCTGGTCGCCAAGGTCTACGGCTCCCAGGCCGAGCCGCTGTACTCGCTCGTCCCGGCCAGCGTCACAGGCCACTCCAACTCGTTCTTCAACAAGTACGGCGACCCGAACGTCACCAAGGCCCGTTCCCTGCTGAACCAGGCGAACGTCACCACCCCGGTGAAGCTGACGCTGCACTACACGACCGACCACTACGGTCCGGCCACCAAGGAGGAGTTCGAGGTCCTGCGCGACCAGCTGAACTCCAGCGGCCTGTTCGACGTCAGCATCAAGGGCACGCCGTGGGACACCTTCCGCCCGGCGGAGAAGAAGGGCGAGTACGACGTCTACGGCATGGGCTGGTTCCCGGACTTCCCGGACGCCGACAACTTCCTCGCGCCGTTCCTGGACAAGGACAACACCCTCGGCTCGCCGTACGACAACAGCCGGATCCGCAACACGCTGATCCCGGAGTCCCGTCGTGAGGCGGACCGGCTGTCCGCCTCCACCAGCCTGACGGACATTCAGGACATCGTCGCCTCCGACGTGCCGGTGCTGCCGTTGTGGCAGGGCAAGCAGTACGTCGCCGCGCGCGACGACATCACGGGTACCGCCTACGCTCTCAACTCCTCGTCGACGCTCCAGCTGTGGGAGCTCGGCCGGGGCGTGAGTGGCTGACGGACCCGCTGGAACCCCGGGGCCGGTGACCGCGGCCCCCGGGGAACCGTGCCCGGAGCCAGGGACATGCTCCGGGTGTTCTCGAGAACCGACGACAAGGCACACACGTGAACATACGCAACCAGTGGCCGGTCCTGCCCATCGTGGCGGGGCTCGCCTCCGGACTGCTGACCGGCTGTGGCACGGAGACCGGAGACTCCGCGGGGGACGGCTCCAACGTGGTGGTGGGGATGTCGGACGACGTCCTGGCCACCGACCCGGCCTCCGGCTACGACCCGGGCTCCTGGCTGTTGTTCAACAACGTCTTCCAGTCGCTGCTCAGCTTCCCCAAGGGCGCCACGGAACCCCAGCCGGAGGCCGCCGAGAGCTGCGCCTTCACCGACACGCAGACCACGGTCTACAAGTGCTCGCTGAAGGACGGCCTCAAGTTCAGCAACGGTGACGAGCTCACCTCCGAGGACGTCAAGTTCTCCTTCGACCGGATGCTGAAGATCAACGACCCCGACGGGCCCGCGATCATGTTCCCCACGCTGGAGAAGGTCGAGACACCGGACGACAAGACGGTCGTCTTCCGGCTCAACACGGCCGACGCCACCTTCCCGAGCAAGATCGCCTCGGGTGCCGGTTCCATCGTCGACCACCGCCAGTACGACGCGGACGGGCTGCGCAAGGACGGCAAGGCGGTCGGCTCCGGCCCCTACCAGCTCGACTCGATCGACGACGAGCAGGCCGTCTTCTCCGTCAACGAGAACTACAAGGGCACCGCCAAGGTGAAGAACACCGGCGTCACGCTCAGGTTCTTCGACGGCGACCAGACCGCCCTGAAGCAGGCCATCCAGAACGAGGAAGTCGACATCGCCTACCGCGGCCTGACCGCAGGCGACGTCGCCGACATGGAGAAGGCCGACGACGGCACCGGCGTCGAGGTCGTCGAGGGCAGCAGCGCCGAGGTCCAGCACCTGGTGTTCAACATGGACGACCCGGTCGCCGGAAAGCTCGGCGTCCGCAAGGCCATCGCCCATCTGCTCGACCGCGAAGCCCTCATCAAGGACGTCTACCAGGGCACCGCGACCGCGCTGTACTCGATCATCCCGGCCGGTATCGCCGGCCACAACACGGCCTTCTTCGACACCTACGGCGCCCGCCCCTCCAAGGCCAAGGCCCAGGCCGCGCTGCGCGAGGACGGCATCACCGGCAAGGTGAAGCTCACCCTGTGGTCGACGCCGTCCCGCTACGGCCCCGCCACCGACCAGGAGTTGACGGCCATCGCCGGCCAGCTCAACGCCAGCGGTCTGTTCGACGCCGAGGTCAAGTCCGTCCCCTTCGGCCAGTACGAGAAGGACATCGCCGCCGGCAAGTACGGCGTCTACGTGAAGGGCTGGGTGCCCGACTACCCGGACGCCGACAACTTCACGGCCCCCTTCTTCGGCAAGGGCAACGTGCTGGGCAACAACTACGACAACAGCACGATCACCGGCTCGCTCATCCCGCGCACCGCGGCCCTGACCAACCGCGCCTCCACCGACAAGGAGTTCGGGGAGCTGCAGGACATCGTCGCCGACGAACTGCCCGTCCTGCCGGTGTGGCAGGCCAAGCAGTACGCGGTCGTCCGGGACGGCGTCTACGGCCTGGAGTACTGCCTCGACGCGTCGACCGTGTTCCGCTTCTGGGAGCTGAGCAAGGACTCCTGACGCACACGCGTGCGTGAAGGACGAGGGCGCCCCCTGCTCGGCAGGGGGCGCCCTCTGTGTGTCCGGTGCGCGGGTGCCTACTGGGCGCCGGGGCGCACCAGCCCGCTCTCGTAGGCGTACACCGCGGCCTGCACGCGGTCGCGCAGACCGAGCTTGGTGAGCACGTGCCCGACGTGCGTCTTGACGGTGGTCTCGCTGACGAACAGATCGGCGGCGATCTCGGCGTTGGACAGCCCGCGCGCCACCAGCTTCAGCACCTCGACCTCGCGGTCGGTGAGCGTGTGCAGCGTGTCCGGCACGGGCTCCTCGCCCGACGGCAGATGCGTGGCGTACTTGTCGAGCAGCCGCCTGGTGATGCTCGGCGCGAGCATCGCCTCGCCCGCGGCCACGACCCGGATCGCCTGCACCAGTTCGTTGGCCGGGGCGTCCTTCAGCAGGAAACCGCTGGCACCGGCCCGCAGGGCCTCCACCACGTACTCGTCGAGGTCGAAGGTGGTCAGCACCAGGACCTTCGCCGGACCGTCCCGCCCGGGGCCGGTGATCTGCCGGGTCGCCTCCACACCGTCCATCCGCGGCATGCGGATGTCCATCAGGACCACGTCGGGCTGCAGCGCCCGCACCTGGTCGAGCGCCTGGAGGCCGTCTCCGGCCTCGCCGACGACCGCGAGGTCCTGCTCGGCCTCCAGGATCATCCGGAAGCCCGTACGGAGCAGGGGCTGGTCGTCGACCAGTAGGACGCGGATGGCCACGTAAGTCTCCTTCGCTAGTCCGGCCCCATTCTGCCCTGCGCGAGGCCGCCGGACTCAGCCGCCCTGGCCGGTCGCCCTCAGCGGCAGCGGGTACGGCGGGGGAGTGCCGCCGAACTCCGGGCAGTGGGCCTGGTGGTCGCACCAGCCGCACAGCTTCGTGGGGCGCGGCCGCCAGTCGCCCGTCTCGGTCGCCAGCCGGATCGCCTCCCACAGCGCCAGCAGCTTGCGCTCGACCCGCTCCAGGTCGGCGAGGACGGGGTCGTACGTCAGCACCTGACCACTGCCGAGGTAGACCAGCTGGAGCCGCCTCGGGACCACGTTCTTCAGCCGCCAGACGACGAGGGCGTAGAACTTCATCTGGAACAGGGCGCCCTCGGAGTACTCGGGCCTGGGGGCCTTCCCCGTCTTGTAGTCGACGATCCGGACCTCGCCCGTGGGCGCCACGTCGACCCGGTCGATGATCCCGCGCAGCCGCAGCCCGGACTCCAGCTCGGCCTCGACGAACAGCTCCCGCTCGGCCGGCTCCAGCCGGCTGGGGTCCTCCAGGCTGAACCAGCGCTCGACGAGCTGCTCCGCCTCGCCGAGCCAGCGCGCCAGCCGCTCGCCCTGCGGATCGTCGGCGAACAGCTCCACGACCTCCGGCCGCGTCTCCCGCAGCCGGTCCCACTGGCCCGGGATCAGCGACTTCGCCCGGGGCGCCGTGCGCTCGGCCGCCGGGGCGTCGAACAGCCGCTCCAGGACCGCGTGCACCAGCGTGCCCCTGGTCGCGGCCTCGCTCGGCTTCTCCGGCAGCCGGTCGATGACCCGGAAGCGGTAGAGCAGCGGGCACTGCATGAAGTCACTGGCACGCGAGGGGGACAGCGAGGCGGGCGGTATGGCGGTGGGCGCGGTCTCGGTCGCCGTCTCCACGGCCGTCTCGATGACCGCCTCCACGGACCCGGCCGTCACCGGCGGATCCACCGCCGCGGCAGGGCTGCTGTCGGGCTGCGCCGCGCCCTCGCTGCTCGTCTCCATGCCCCAGACCATACGGCCCGCCACTGACAGTGACCCAGCCGCGGTCACACGGCGGGCAGGAGTGAGGGGGCGGGGTGGAGGGGAACTCAGGGGTGCCGGGGCGGAAGGTGCCTCGACGGACGCATACCATCGACTCGAGACCTCCCGTCCGGCAGACGCGGGAGACGCTTCGAACGAGGGGACACCGGTGGACGAGAGCGGCGGGCGCGGGCAGCCGCGGTCCGGCAACGAGGAGTCGGCGGAGCGCCACGCAGGGCCTCCGGCCCGGGCCACCGACCCCACCTCCGCCGACGAACAGTCCACGGACGTACGGCGGTTCACCTCCACGAGCGACGACGACGCCCCTGCCGCGACGCCGCCGACCCGGCCGGACGACGGCCCGGCCCCGCAGACACCCGGACCGACGGCCGACCCGGCAGCGGACCAGGCCCCCGGCGCCGACCGCCCGGCCGCTCGACCGCAGGACTCGGCGCCCGGCCAGGCCCCGGACACCACCGCCGACGCCCCCTCGGACCAGCAGCCCCCGGAAGCCTCACACCAGGAGCACCCCGACCGCCCCGAGGCCGATGCCTTGCGCGAGGCCCCCGCTCAGGGTGAGCACGACAACAGCCGTCGGCCGGAGGGTGACGCGCACGCGGACCGCCCTGAGTCCGGTGCCTTGCGCGAGGCCCCCGCTGACGGTGAGCACGACAACAGCCGCCGACCGGAAGGCGACGCGCACGCGGACGGCCCTGCGTCCGACGCCCTGCGCAAGGCCCCAGCCCCCGGCGAGTACGACGGCAGCCGTTCGTCGCAGGGCGACGCGCACCCCGACCGTGCCTACGCCACCGGCCCGCACGCGGCCTCTGCCGCGGGCAAGTCCGATGCGAACAGCCGGCACACCACCCCCGGCCCCGGCGACCGTCACCTCGCGCACTCGGCGGACGGCAAGGGCCCCGCGCCCCAGCGTCCCCCGGAGCCGCGAGGCGGACTGCTGATGGGGCGGCCCTTCGGCGTGCCCGTCTACGTCGCGCCCAGCTGGTTCCTCGTCGCCGCGTTGATCACCTGGGTGTTCGGCGGACAGCTGGAGCGCGTGCTGCCCGAGCTCGGCGCCGCCCGCTACCTGGTCTCCCTGTTCTTCGCGGTCGCCTTCTACGCGTCCGTGCTGGTGCACGAGCTGGCCCACACGGTCGCCGCCCTCCGCTTCAAGCTCCCGGTCCGCCGCATCCAGCTCCAGTTCTTCGGCGGCGTCTCCGAGATCGAGAAGGAGGCCGAGACCCCCGGACGGGAGTTCGTGCTCGCCTTCGTCGGGCCGCTGCTCTCCCTCGCCCTGGCCGGCGTCTTCTACGCCGCCGTGCAGACCGTGGAACCCGGAACCGTCCCGGGCGTCCTGCTGGCCGGCCTGATGATCTCCAACCTCATCGTGGCCGCGTTCAACCTCCTGCCCGGTCTGCCCCTCGACGGCGGCCGCATGCTGCGCGCGGTCGTCTGGAAGGTCACCGGCAAGCCGATGAGCGGCACCATCGCCGCCGCCTGGGTCGGCCGCGCCCTCGCCGTCTCCGTCCTGATCGGCCTGCCCCTGCTGACCCAGTCCGGCGCCCTCGGCACCGAGGCCGTGGACAGCGTCGGCATGGACACCGTCCTGGACGCCCTGCTCGCCGCCATCCTCGCCGCGATCATCTGGACCGGCGCCGGCAACAGCCTGCGCATGGCCCGCCTGCGTGAGCACCTGCCCGAACTGCGCGCCCGTGCGCTCACCCGCCGTGCCGTCCCGGTCGAGACCGACACCCCGCTCTCGGAGGCCCTGCGCCGCGCCAACGCCGCCGGCGCCCGCGCCCTGGTCGTCGTCGACGCCCACGGCAACCCCCTCTCCCTCGTCCGCGAGGCCGCCATCGTCGGCGTCCCCGAACACCGCCGCCCCTGGGTCGCGGTCAGCGGGCTCGCCCAGGACCTCACCGACGGCATGCGCGTCTCGGCGGAACTGTCGGGCGAGGAGCTCCTGGACGCCCTCCGGGCGACCCCCGCGACCGAGTACCTGGTGGTGGAGGAGACCGGCGAGATCTACGGGGTCCTGTCCGCGGCCGATGTGGAGCGGGCCTTCGTGAAGGCCATGGCCCGCCCCTCCTAGGCCCTGTCGTCAAATTCCCGCCTGCCCCGCGGCGCCATGCACGCACTCTCGCCGCACCGGGCACAGACCCACGTACAACCAGTAGGAGGGCCTGCGCCCGGCACGGCGAGAGCACGCACCTGACGCCGCGGTGCCCGCCCTTCGGGCGGACGACGGGAATTTGACGACAGGGCCTAGTTGTGCTGTCCCGGGACGTTGGTGACGGGCGACACGCCTTGAGTGGTCCTTGAACGGGGTGAGGGCCCCTGGTTTCGGTGTGGATTGCGACACCTA
>NZ_JBITJK010000025.1:0-130133 GCF_044459945.1 Streptomyces sp. NPDC050164 | reverse complement strand
CGACTGGCTGGACTGGTACAACTACCACCGACCCCACACCGGCATCGGCGGCCAAACCCCAGCCAGCCGCGTCACCAACCTGTCCGATCAGCACACCTAGTGGTCGGAGGCCCCCTCAGGTGCCGGTAGGCTGGTCACATGTCCGAACCGACCGGTGCCGCCCGCAGGCGCGGGCCCTTCAAGGTCGGGGACCAGGTACAGCTGACCGACCCCAAGGGCCGCCACTACACGTTCACGCTCGAGGCCGGGAAGAACTTCCACACCCACAAGGGTTCCTTCCCGCACGACGAACTGATCGGCGCTCCCGAGGGCAGCGTTGTCCGCACCACAGGAAACGTCGCCTACCTCGCGCTGCGCCCCCTGCTCCCCGACTACGTCCTGTCCATGCCCCGCGGGGCAGCCGTCGTCTACCCCAAGGACGCGGGGCAGATCCTCGCTTTCGCCGACATCTTCCCCGGCGCCCGTGTCGTGGAGGCCGGCGTCGGCTCCGGCTCGCTCAGCAGCTTCCTGCTGCGCGCCATCGGCGACCAGGGCATGCTGCACAGCTACGAGCGCCGCGCGGACTTCGCCGAGATCGCCCAGGCGAACGTGGAGCGCTACTTCGGCGGCCCGCACCCCGCCTGGCAGCTCACCGTCGGCGACCTCCAGGACAACCTGTCCGACACCGACGTGGACCGCGTCATCCTCGACATGCTCGCCCCCTGGGAGTGCCTGGAGGCCGTCTCCAAGGCGCTGGTCCCCGGCGGCATCCTGTGCTGCTACGTGGCGACCACGACCCAGCTCGCCCGGACCGTCGAGTCCATCCGCGAGATCGGCTGCTTCAACGAGCCGACCGCCTGGGAGACGATGATCCGCAACTGGCACATCGAGGGCCTGGCCGTCCGCCCGGACCACCGGATGATCGGCCACACCGGCTTCCTGCTCACCGCCCGCCGCCTCGCCGACGGCGTCGAGCCGCCCATGCGCCGCCGCCGCCCCGCCAAGGGCGCCTACGGCGAGGACTACGCCGGCCCCAACGCCGACGGCGGCACCGGCCGCTGAGACGGCCCGCCGTCACACACAACGCGCAGGCGCCGTGGCGGAGTTCCCGGACCCCATCCGAACTCCGCCACGGCGCCTTACTGTTGCCCCCGGGTTGCCGCGGCGGGTGAACCGGCGCGTGTCCCCCTTCACCTGAAACAGGCCCTCCGCGGCCCGCCTTGCCGACGTGACGCGGGCCGGCAGCGGCCCGCGCCGGCACGTGCTCGCTGGCACGGCGGCAGGAAGCGCAACCCTTCTGACTCCCCGGTGCGAGAGGCGCACACCCCGCCGTTCCCTCGTGGTGTGACGTGTGGCACCATGCTGGCCACCCCACCACCGGCACAGCCCTCAGGAGACACTCCTAGTGCAGCCTTCCGCCGTCCCGGAGCTCGCCCACACCCACACCCGCCCCATCCATTGGCTCGCGACCGCCACGGCCGTCGCCGGCGTCGTGGCCCTCTCCTCGTTCCTCCAGCCGGGCGCGGCCACGGCGGCCCAGCCGTCCGCCCCCGAGACCACAAGCGCTCCGGCGAACGCGGCTGCGCCCGATCCGGCCGCGGTGGAGTTCCCCATCGAGTGCGGCCCGGTGAAGGCCGTGGTGAAGAAGAAGGCTTCCGGCGACCTCGACGGCGACGGCAATCCCGAGACGGTGGCCGTGGTCCACTGCGACTCCCCGATGGGCACCCCGCCGGACGGTGTGTACGTCCTCACCCGGGGCGGCGACGGCGGCGAACCGCGCGTGGTGGCGACCCTGCTCGACCCCAAGGACGGCACCACCGTCAGCGACTTCGCCGTACGCGACGGCGCCGTCACGGCCACGCTCCTTGGCTACTCGTCGGCCGATGTGCCGCGTTGCTGCCCCGATGTGCACAGCGACGTGAAATGGCGTTGGCAGAGCGGCGCGTTCGTGCGCTCCGCACCGGCCGGTGCCCGCAGCGTGTGAGGCCCGTGCACTCCATCTGTGAGATATCAGATAGTGGTAACGGAGCGTAGAGAAGTAGTCACTCTGCGTCTGGCCCGTAGACCTCGGCGCTGTCCGAAACTCGACGCACGTGAATGCACTCGCCCGGACACTCCTTCGCCGAGTCGATCACGTCCGTGAGAAGCGGCAGCGGAACGGGCGTTGCCGCGCCCTTGGCCTGGAGCAACTCGTCGTCGGCGCTCTTCACATAGGCCAGACCGTCGATGTCCAGCTCGAACACCTCGGGCGCGTACTGGGCGCAGATGCCGTCACCGGTACACAGGTCCTGGTCGATCCAGACCTCCAGCGCCTCGCTGTCGACCCCGGCCTCCTGCTGCACGCTCATGTCTCCTGCCGTTTCATACGTCGAGCCGGGTCGGGAATCCGGCCAGCTCTGACGGGTGTTGAACGCTTCGACCCTACCTCCGGCTGGGTTCCAATCATGTTCGCTGGGTATTCCCCTGGCGTGAGGGAGAGCGCAAGGGTGAAGATCGGACACACCCCGACCGTCTTTGTGATCTAGGGGTTTCAATCGACACCCGCCCAGGTAGGGTCTGGAAGCGTCCAGCTCCCCTTGGAGGAGGTGAGGACCGTGGCAGCCCACGACGACGACATGAACCGCGGCATCCGCCCGGGACGCGGGTCCGACGACCCGGCCGGGCAGATCGCCTATCTTGAGCAGGAGATCGCCGTCCTGCGACGCAAGCTCGCCGACTCTCCGCGACACACGAGGATTCTCGAAGAGCGGATCGTCGAGCTGCAGACCAATCTGGCCGGCGTGTCCGCCCAGAACGAGCGACTCGCCAACACGCTCCGTGAGGCCCGTGACCAGATCGTGGCCCTCAAGGAGGAAGTCGACCGGCTCGCACAGCCGCCTGCCGGCTTCGGCGTCTTCCTGACGGCGAACGAGGACGGCACCGCCGACATCTTCACCGGCGGCCGCAAGCTCAGGGTGAACGTCAGCCCAAGCGTCGAGCTCGACGAGCTCCGGCGCGGCCAGGAAGTGATGCTCAACGAAGCGCTCAACGTGGTCGAGGCCATGCACTTCGAGCGCGTCGGTGACATCGTCACCCTCAAGGAGATCCTCGAGGACGGCGAGCGGGCCCTGGTGCTCGGGCACACCGACGAGGAGCGGGTGGTACGGCTCGCCGAGCCGCTGCTGGACGTGAACATCCGGCCCGGTGACGCCCTGCTGCTCGAACCCCGTTCCGGCTATGTCTACGAGATCGTTCCCAAGAGCGAGGTCGAGGAACTCGTCCTCGAAGAGGTCCCCGACATCGGCTACGAGCAGATCGGCGGTCTCGGTGGCCAGATCGAGGCCATCCGCGACGCGGTCGAGCTCCCGTACCTCTACCCGGACCTGTTCAAGGAGCACGAACTGCGGCCGCCGAAGGGCGTCCTGCTGTACGGGCCCCCCGGATGCGGAAAGACTCTGATCGCCAAGGCCGTGGCCAACTCGCTGGCCAAGAAGGTCGCAGAGGTGACCGGCCAGGCCGCCGGCAAGAGCTTCTTCCTCAACATCAAGGGCCCCGAGCTGCTGAACAAGTACGTCGGTGAGACGGAGCGGCAGATCCGCCTCGTCTTCCAGCGGGCCCGTGAGAAGGCCAGCGAGGGCACACCCGTCATCGTCTTCTTCGACGAGATGGAGTCCCTCTTCCGCACCCGTGGCTCCGGTGTCAGCTCGGACGTGGAGAACACCATCGTCCCGCAGCTGCTCGCCGAGATCGACGGTGTGGAGGGCCTGCAGAACGTGGTCGTGATCGGTGCCTCCAACCGTGAGGACATGATCGACCCGGCCATCCTGCGGCCCGGCCGGCTGGACGTGAAGATCAAGATCGAGCGTCCGGACGCCGAGGCGGCCAAGGACATCTTCGGCAAGTACCTCACCGAGCGCCTCCCGCTGCACGGCGACGACCTCGCCGAGCACAGCGGATCCAAGGCATCCACGGTCCAGAGCATGATCCAGACGGCCGTCGAACAGATGTACGCGGAATCCGAGGAGAACCGCTTCCTGGAGGTCACCTACGCCAACGGCGACAAGGAAGTCCTCTACTTCAAGGACTTCAACTCCGGCGCCATGATCGAGAACATCGTGGGCCGCGCCAAGAAGATGGCGATCAAGGACTTCCTCGAGAAGAACCAGAAGGGCCTCAGGGTCTCCCACCTCCTCCAGGCCTGCGTGGACGAGTTCAAGGAGAACGAGGACCTGCCGAACACCACCAACCCGGACGACTGGGCCCGGATCTCCGGAAAGAAGGGCGAGCGGATCGTGTACATCCGTACGCTCATCACCGGAAAGCAGGGCGCGGACACCGGACGCTCCATCGACACGGTGGCGAACACCGGTCAGTACCTGTAAAAGGCAGGGCGGCTGCGGGTGCCCTCGGCGGGTACCCGCAGCCGACTGTTTTTCAGGCCACGGCTGGAGCAACGCAATGACGCAAATGATCTCCCCACCAGCGCAAAGGCGTTCTAGGCTCTTGCGTACCGCCGAGTCGCGCAGTGCGGGGACGGGCACCGCACACGCAACCGAGCGCCAGCGGTATCTGAGTGGCGCCCACGACCGAGGGCGCCGCCGGGCAAGGAGGGCCGCATGACCGTACGGCGAGTAATGGGCATCGAGACGGAGTACGGAATCTCCGTCCCCGGCCACCCCAACGCCAATGCCATGCTCACCTCGTCCCAGATCGTGAACGCCTACGCGGCGGCGATGCACCGGGCCCGCCGGGCCCGCTGGGACTTCGAGGAGGAGAACCCGCTGCGGGACGCCCGAGGCTTCGACCTCGCCCGCGAGGCCGCCGACTCCAGCCAGCTCACCGACGAGGACATCGGCCTGGCCAACGTGATCCTCACCAACGGCGCACGGCTCTACGTCGACCACGCACACCCCGAGTACAGCGCCCCCGAGGTCACCAACCCGCGGGACGCCGTCCTCTGGGACAAGGCCGGCGAGCGGATCATGGCGGAGGCCGCGGAACGGGCCGCCCAGCTGCCCGGTGCCCAGCCGATCCACCTGTACAAGAACAACACCGACAACAAGGGCGCGTCCTACGGCACGCACGAGAACTACCTGATGAAGCGGGAGACCCCCTTCTCGGACATCGTGCGCCACCTCACGCCGTTCTTCGTCTCCCGCCAGGTCTTCACCGGCGCGGGCCGCGTCGGCATCGGCCAGGACGGGCACGAGCACGGCTTCCAGCTCAGCCAGCGAGCCGACTACTTCGAGGTCGAGGTCGGTCTCGAGACGACGCTCAAGCGCCCCATCATCAACACCCGCGACGAGCCGCACGCGGACGCCGAGAAGTACCGCCGTCTGCACGTGATCATCGGCGACGCGAACCTGTCGGAGATCTCGACGTACCTCAAGCTCGGGACGACCTCCCTGGTCCTGTCGATGATCGAGGACGGCTTCATCGCCGTCGACCTGGCCGTCGACCAGCCCGTCCGCACCCTCCATCAGGTCTCGCACGACCCGTCCCTGAAGCGCCTGGTCACGCTGCGCAGCGGCCGTACGCTCACGGCGGTCCAGCTTCAGATGGAGTACTACGAGCTCGCGCGCAAGTACGTGGAGGAGCGGTTCGGGGCCGACGCCGACGACCAGACCAAGGACGTCCTCTCGCGCTGGGAGGACACCCTGACCCGCCTGGAGCACGACCCGATGAGCCTGGCCGGCGAGCTGGACTGGGTCGCCAAGCGGGAGCTCATGGAGGGCTACCGGCGCCGGGACGACCTCGACTGGGACGCGGCGCGGCTGCACCTGGTCGACCTCCAGTACGCCGACGTACGGCCCGAGAAGGGCCTGTACAACCGTCTGGCGGCCCGCGGGCGCATGAAGCGGCTGCTGGACGAGGCGGACGTGGAGCGGGCCCGTACGGCGCCGCCCGAGGACACGCGGGCGTACTTCCGCGGCCGCTGCCTGGAGCAGTACGCGGACGACGTGGCGGCGGCCTCCTGGGACTCGGTGATCTTCGACCTGCCGGGCCGGGACTCCCTCCAGCGCGTTCCAACCCTGGAACCGCTTCGCGGAACGCGTAATCACGTCAAGGAGCTGCTGGACCGCTGCCGCACCGCGGAAGACCTGGTCAGGGTCCTGTCGGGAGGGTGAGCGCGCAACGCGGGTACTCGGGAGGGGCCCGCCGGACAGGGTGGAAAAGCCCAGGTCCGGGAATCATCGAGGTGGTCCCCGTACGTTGGAGCAACTGCGGGGCCATTGTCAGACCCGGCGAGTAGGGTCTGATCTTGACCGAGCAACTGTGTCGGGCGAACCGAGCGGGGTGAGGGATATGGCGACCAAGGACACCGGCGGCGGACAGCAGAAGGCCACCCGGTCCACCGAGGAGGTCGAGGAGCAGGCGGCGGAGACGCAGGCTTCCGAGGACCTCAAGGAGCGTCAGGAGAAGCTGAGCGACGACGTGGACTCGGTTCTGGACGAGATCGACGACGTCCTCGAGGAGAACGCCGAGGACTTCGTGCGCTCCTTCGTTCAGAAGGGTGGCCAGTAAGGCTCCTGTGCCTTCAATCCGAAGGTGAATGGGGTGCACGGGTGACGGACGGGCGGATCGCGGAGCGCTGTGCGCGGGGCACTGAGTGATGTGATTGCTTCGCGTGCGGCGCTCCGGGCGTCGGTGGCGTCCGGAGCCCGGCGGCCCGCCTGCATGTGTGCGGCGGGAAGTGGGGCGTCGCTCCGGCGGAGTTGGTCCCGCCGGGCATGTGGATCACCGCCGAAGGACGGGTAGGGTCCGAGGCATACCGTGCCCCCGGTCGCAACCGGACCGGGGTTGTTCCAAGGATCGGCCCGACGTCACAGGGCGGGCTGTCGCATACGTGGAAGGAATCGCGTGGAAGCCAACACTCGTAGCACCGGGCGTCTACCAGCTGCCTTCCTGACGCCAGGGTCTGCCTCCTTCATGGACTTCCTGTCCGATCACCAGCCCGAACTGCTGCCGGGCAACAAGAAGTTGCCGCCGGTGCAGGGCGCGATCGAGGCACCGCACGGCACGACGATCGTGGCCGTGACGTTCCCCGGCGGCGTCGTGCTCGCCGGTGACCGGCGGGCCACCATGGGCAACGTCATCGCGCAGCGGGACATCGAGAAGGTCTTCCCGGCCGACGAGTACTCGGCCGTGGGCATCGCCGGTACGGCGGGTCTGGCCGTGGAGATGGTGAAGCTGTTCCAGCTGGAGCTGGAGCACTTCGAGAAGGTCGAGGGCGCGCAGCTGTCGCTGGAGGGCAAGGCGAACCGGCTGTCGACGATGATCCGGTCCAACCTCGGCATGGCCATGCAGGGCTTGGCCGTCGTGCCGCTGTTCGCCGGGTACGACGTGGACCGGGAGAAGGGGCGGATCTTCTCCTACGACGTCACGGGCGGGCGCTCCGAGGAGCAGGGTTACGCGGCCACGGGTTCCGGTTCGATCTTCGCTCGCGGCGCGATGAAGAAGCTCTTCCGGGAGGACCTGAGCGAGGCCGAGGCCACGACGCTCGTGGTCCAGGCACTCTACGACGCGGCAGACGACGACTCGGCGACCGGTGGTCCCGATGTCGCCCGCCGGATCTATCCCATCGTCACCGTGATCAGCGAGGACGGCTTCCGCCGGCTCTCCGAGACCGAGTCTTCCGAGATCGCGCGCTCGGTTCTGGAGCGGCGTCTGGAGCAGCCCGACGGTCCGCGGGCCGCGCTGCTGTGAGCGGCGGGCTGTCTTCATGAGGGTGGTCCAGTGAACCGACGGAATCTTCAAGAGAGGGACGGATAACCGGTGTCGACGCCGTTCTATGTCTCACCCCAGCAGCAGATGGCCGACCGGGCGGAGTACGCCCGCAAGGGCATCGCCCGTGGTCGCAGCCTGGTCGTGCTGCAGTACGCCGACGGCATCGTGTTCGTCGGTGAGAACCCGTCCCGTGCGCTGCACAAGTTCAGCGAGATCTACGACCGGATCGGCTTCGCGGCCGCCGGCAAGTACAACGAGTACGAGAACCTGCGGATCGGTGGTGTCCGCTACGCCGACCTGCGGGGTTACACCTACGACCGGGGCGATGTGACGGCCCGGGGCCTGGCGAACGTGTACGCGCAGACGCTGGGCACGATCTTCTCGAGTGTCGGGGAGAAGCCGTACGAGGTGGAGCTGGTCGTCGCCGAGGTCGGGGAGACGACCGAGCAGGACCAGATCTACCGGCTGCCGCATGACGGCTCCATCGTGGACGAGCACGGCGCGGTCGCGGTGGGGGGCAACGCGGAGCAGATCAGCAGCTACCTGGACCAGCGCCACCGGGACGGCATGACGCTGGCCGAGGCGCTGAAGCTGGCGGTGCAGTCCCTGTCCCGTGACACCAACGGCAGCGAGCGCGAGATTCCCGCGGAGCGGCTGGAAGTGGCGGTGCTGGACCGTACGCGACCGCAGAAGCGCAAGTTCAAGCGGATCAGTGGGCGCCAGCTGAGCCGGCTGCTGGAGGCGGATGGGGCGACCACGGCGTCGGAGGCCGAGGCGGATGCGAACGCTGAAGCCGAGGCGGAGGCGTCCGGCGACAGCGAGTAATCGTCCATGACCGCGCGGGTGCCTCCGGCGGTTGAGCCGGGGTGCCTGCGGCGGCCTGCGCGGGTGCGGCGGGGGTGCGTGCCTTCGCCTGCGCGCGGGTTGTGGGTCGGGGCCGCGTCGGGGGTGCCCGTCCTCGGAACGGCGCGATGGGGTCGGATACCGACTGACTGTCCGTTGACGCGCCAACCGCTGCGGGCGGACACCCCCCGACACGTCCCCTTCTCGCCGTAGGCGGGTGCGGGCGGGGCTCGGCTGAGCTGCCGCCACAGGCCGCAGCGCTGCGGGCCGCCGGTGCCGCCCTAGCTGCGGGCCGTCGTGCCGCGGGGGCGATGGGGGAGTTTGGCGCAGCGGCACCCCGCTCCGCCGGGTTGCGGATCCCCCTGCCCCGGTAGCTGCTGGCGGCACCTCGTTCCGCCGGGCTCGGACCCGTCCCGGCCCCGGCACCAGCGCCGAGCGCCTACGGCGAACCCGGTGGTGCCGTAGAGCCCCGTACCACCAGCCGTACCGGGATGTCCCCGCCCTCGGGCTCACGGCCCGCCAGGACGGCCAGCAGCGCCCGCATGCCCCGTTCACCGAACAGCTCGGCGTCCAGGCGGACCGTCGTCAGCTCCGGGTCGATCGCCGTGGCCAGGGCCAGATCGTCCAGGCCGGTGACCGACAGGTCGTCCGGGACGCGCAGCCCCAGGCGGCGAGCCGCCTTGTACATGCCGGCGGCCAGTTTGTCGTCGTCGCAGACCACGGCGGTCGGGCGGGGGCCGGGCTCCGAGAGCGCGGTTTCGGCCGCGGCCACCGCGCCCTCGATGGAGATCGGTGAGCGGGCCGTGCTGACGGAGGTACCGGGCACCTCGGCCAGGCGAGCCGCCAGCTCCCGGGCGCGTACCTCGAAGGTCCAGGACGGTACGTCCGCCGCGAGGTGGAGGAAGCGGCGGTGGCCGAGGGACAGCAGGTGTTCCGCGACCTGGCGGACACCGTCGGCGATGTCCAGGTTCACCGTCGCCGCCCCCAGGCTTCCGGCCGGGTCGCTGTCCAGCATCACCAGGGGCAGTGCCTCGCCGCGGATCGCGCTGAGCGCGTCCGCGGCCATGGAGGAGGCGATGACGCCGTCCAGAGCGGCCTGGGCCGAGGCGAAGGGGTCACGGGCGGGGCCGATGCCCTCGGGGGAGGGATAGAGGACCACGCCGAATCCGTGCTCGGCGGCGACGCGAGCCGCGCCCGTGTAGACGCCGGCGAAGAACTCGGTGGTCAGCGCCGGGACCACCAGGAGGACCGTGCGGGTGCGGCCCAGGCGCAGGTTGCGGGCGGCCAGGTTCGGGCGGTAGCCCAGGTCGCGGGCTGCCTCGCGGACCCGCTGAGCGGTCGACTCCGAGACGCGGCCGCGCCACTTGTCCCCGAGGACCAGGGAGACCGCCGCCTGGGAGACGCCGGCGGCCTGGGCGACGTCCCGGCTCGTGGGTCGAGTGCTGCCTCGTGCCACTGTCGGGCCGCTCCTTCGTCTGGACTCGTGAACAGCGGCCATGGTACGTATGGGAGCCGACGTTATACGTAAAACCTAGGGCGGGGACATGGCTACGGGATACCTGGAGATCCTTCGGGCGCGACACGCCGCCCGGCTGCTCGTCGGCACGCTCGTGGGCCGGCTGCCCAATGCCACGGCGGCCATCGCGATCCTGCTGTTCGTGCGGGCCGAAGGTGGTTCGTACAGCCTCGCGGGGGCGCTGGCGGGCGTGTACGGCGTCGCCAACGCCGTGGGGCAGCCGGTGCTGGGCCGGCTCGTGGACCTGCGCGGGCAGCCACGTGTGCAGCTGCCGGCGGCCGTCCTCTCCGGGCTCGCCATGGCCGTCTTCGCCTTCTGCGGGATCGGGTCGCTGCTCCTCGCCTATGCCGCCGTGGCCGCTGCCGGGCTCTTCGCGCCGCCCCTGGAGGGCGGGCTGCGGGCTCTGTGGTCGTCCGTCCTCCGCAAGGAGGAACACGTGCACACCGCGTACGCCATGGACGCCGTGGCCCAGGAGGTGATGTTCACCGTCGGGCCGCTGCTCGTGACGCTGTGCGTGTCCCTGTGGTCCGCCCAGGCCGCACTGCTCGTGCTGAACGTGGTCGGGGTGCTGGGGGCGCTGTCCGTGGTCGTGTCGCCGCCCTCGCGCGCGTGGCGGTCGGCGCCGCGCGAGGCGCACTGGCTCGGCGCGCTGCGCTCGGCGGGGCTGGTTGCGCTGCTGGCGGCGTTCCTGTTCATAGGGATGGCGCTCGGGTCCATCACCGTCGCCTCGGTGCCCTACGCGGACGAGCACGGCGGCGACGTCGTGTACGGCTGGCTGATGGCGGCTCTGGGGTTCGGGGCGCTGGTCGGCGGCTCCGTCTACGGCGCCCGGCAGTGGGCCGGTGAGCCCGCGCGGCGACTGCGGGTGCTGGTGGCCCTTCTGGTGGTGTGTTACCTCCCGCTGATGCTCATGCCGGACGCCGCGCCCATGGTGGCGCTGACCGCGCTTGCCGGGGTCTTCCTCGCGCCCGCCATCGCCTGCGCGTTCGTCCTGGTCGACCGGCACGCGCCGCGCGGCACGGTCACCGAGGCGTTCTCCTGGCTGGTGACCACGTTCACCGTGGGCCACTCGGTCGGAACGGGCGTCGCGGGGCCCGTCGTAGAGGCGGGCGGGGCCCTGTGGGGCTTCGCCGTGCCGGGTGCCGCAGGTGGCGTGTCTCTGCTGGTTTTGACCGCCACGGGGCGGGTACTCGCAGCTCCCGGTGGGGGAGCGGTGGTTGCCGCCGGTTCGGAAAATGATCCAAACCG
This sequence comes from Streptomyces sp. NPDC050164, assembly GCF_044459945.1. NCBI lineage: Bacteria > Bacillati > Actinomycetota > Actinomycetes > Kitasatosporales > Streptomycetaceae > Streptomyces > Streptomyces sp. NPDC050164. Next base: position 118,840 of record NZ_JBITJK010000025.1, on the reverse strand, counting down.
TGCCGTCGAACCCCGTTTCAGTTCAGGGGATCGGGCGTAATGTTCCCTCATGGACCGCCGCATTTTCGGGCTGGAGAACGAGTACGGCGTCACGTGCACGTTCAGGGGACAGCGCCGCCTGTCTCCTGACGAGGTGGCGCGGTACCTCTTCCGCCGTGTCGTGTCATGGGGCCGCAGCAGCAATGTCTTTCTGCGAAACGGCGCCCGCCTCTATCTCGACGTGGGCTCACATCCGGAATACGCCACACCGGAATGTGACAACGTGATCGAACTGGTCACCCACGACAAAGCGGGCGAGCGCATTCTCGAAGGACTCCTGGTGGACGCCGAACGACGCCTGCACGAGGAGGGAATCGCGGGCGACGTCTACCTCTTCAAGAACAACACCGATTCGGCGGGCAACTCCTACGGTTGCCACGAGAACTATCTGGTCGCCCGGCACGGGGAGTTCTCCCGGCTCGCGGACATTCTGATTCCGTTCCTGGTCACACGGCAGTTGCTGTGCGGCGCGGGCAAGGTGCTCCAGACGCCGCGCGGTGCCGTGTACTGCGTCAGCCAGCGGGCCGAGCACATCTGGGAGGGCGTCTCCTCGGCGACGACCCGCTCCCGGCCGATCATCAACACGCGTGACGAGCCGCACGCGGACGCCGAGCGCTACCGCCGCCTGCACGTCATCGTGGGCGACTCCAACATGTCCGAGACGACCATGCTGCTCAAGGTCGGCGCCACCGACCTGGTGCTGCGCATGATCGAGGCGGGCACGGTGATGCGGGACCTCACCCTGGAGAACCCGATCCGGGCGATCCGCGAGGTCAGCCACGACATCACCGGCCGCCGCAAGGTCCGCCTGGCCAGCGGACGCGAGGCCTCCGCCCTGGAGGTGCAGCGCGAGTACTACGAGAAGGCCGTGGACTTCTGCGAGCGCCGCGGCATCCGCACCGGCACCGTGGAGCAGGTCCTGGAGCTGTGGGGCCGCACCCTGGACGCGATCGAGACCGAGGACCTCGACCGCATCGGCACCGAGATCGACTGGGTCATGAAGTACAAGCTCCTCGAGCGCTACCGGGCCAAGCACAACATGACCATGTCGCATCCGCGTGTCGCGCAGATAGACCTCGCCTACCACGACATCCACCGCCGTCGTGGCCTGTACTACCTGCTCGAGAAGAAGGGCCAGGCGGCGCGCGTCTGCAACGACTTGAAGATCTTCGAGGGCAAGTCCGTTCCGCCGCAGACCACTCGGGCCCGGCTGCGCGGCGACTTCATCCGGCGTGCCCAGGAACAGCGCCGTGACTTCACGGTCGACTGGGTTCACCTCAAGCTCAACGACCAGGCCCAGCGCACCGTGTTGTGCAAGGACCCGTTCCGTTCGGTGGACGACCGGGTGGAGAAGCTGATCGCCGGAATGTGAGGAAATGCGCCGGCGGGGAAATCGCCGGAACGCCACACGGGCGCCGTACGTTACAAGTACGGCGCCCTGCTCACGCCGTAGAGTTGCGCGCACGCCATCAACGAGATCGACCGATTACGAGGCCCCCACAGTGCGCCGACGCTCACTTCTCATCTCCGTACCCGCTGGACTTGCCACGCTCGCCGCCTGCGGCGACGACAAGTCCGACTCGAGCAAGGCCAGCGACAGCCCGTCGCCCTCGCCGTCGGCCCCGTCCGCGGCCCCGCCGCCGAAGATCGTCGACGGTCCGCTGCCGGCGGTCACCGCGGGCACGAAGTTCGACGAGAAGCCGACGATCGCCAAGGGCAGCTCAGAGCCGTCGAAGCAGCTCGCGGTGAAGACCCTGGTCGCGGGCAGCGGCAAGACCATCGCGGAGAACGACTTCGTCGTCGCGCACTACCTGGGCCAGGTCTGGAACACCGCCAAGGTCTTCGACAACTCCTACGACCGCAAGGCCCGCCTGGCCATCCAGCTCGCCCAGGGCCAGATCATCGACGGCTGGCGGTACGCGCTGGCCGGCAAGAAGGCCGGCAGCCGCGTCGAGATGGCCGTCCCGCCCACCTGGGGCTACGGCTCGCAGGGCAACCCGCAGGCGGGCATCAAGGGCACCGACACCCTGGTCTTCGTCGTCGACGTGCAGGACACGTTCAACGCCAAGAGCTCCGCCAAGGGCAAGGAGGTCCCGCAGGACAACGCGGACCTGCCCAAGGTCGGCACCAACACCGACGGCAAGGCGCCCTCCATCGAGGTGCCCAAGTCGGCCGCGCCGAAGAAGCTCGTGGCGGAGTACGTCCTGGAGGGCGACGGCGAGGAGGTCGCCGCCGACGAGAGCGTCCTCGTGCAGTACAAGGGCGTGCTGTGGGACGGCGGCAAGGAGTTCGACTCGTCGTACGCCAACAAGCAGCTGGTGTCGTTCTCGCTCCAGCAGGTCGTCAAGGGCTGGGCGCAGGGCCTGACCGGCAAGAAGGTCGGCAGCCGCGTCCTCATCGTCATCCCGCCGGAGCTGGGCTACGGGGACAAGCCGCCGCAGGGCAGCGGCATCAAGAAGGACTCCACGCTGGTCTTTTCGGTGGACATCCTCGCGAAGCTGTGACGCGCGTGGGATGTAAGACTGTGCGTGTTCGCCTTTCCGTAGACAAGCAGGAGCGTTAGACGTGAGCATCGACAAGCCCGAGATCGACTTCCCGGGCGGCGAGCCCCCGGCGGACCTCGAGATCAAGGACATCTGGGAAGGCGACGGCCCGGTCGCGCAGGCGGGCCAGACCGTCACCGTGCACTACGTCGGTGTCTCCTTCAGCACGGGCGAGGAGTTCGACGCCAGCTGGAACCGCGGCACCCCCTTCCGCTTCCCGCTGGGCGGCGGCCGGGTCATCAAGGGCTGGGACCAGGGCGTGCAGGGCATGAAGGTCGGCGGCCGCCGCCAGCTGACCATCCCCGCCCACCTCGCCTACGGCAACCAGAGCCCGTCCCCTCTGATCAAGCCCGGCGAGACGCTGATCTTCGTGGTCGACCTGCTCGGGGTCTGAGCAGGATCCGAACAGACTCGATCACGTGGGGTCCATGCCTGTTCGGGCATGGGCCCTCGGCTTTTGCCGGGCCACCGTGGAGCGGTACGGTCGTCGTCGTCAAGCACCATAGGGAGGCGAAGCGCGTCGATGGCCATTGCCAAGGCCGAGCGGCTGATGAATCTGGCGCTGTGTCTGCTCGGGACGCGGCGGCCGCTCAGCAAGCGCGAGCTGCGCGACTCCATCGAGGCCTACGTCGAGGCCTTCGGCCCGGGCAACGGCGCGGGCGGCAACGACGACTCCTTCAACCGCATGTTCGAGCGCGACAAGGACGACCTGCGCGAACTCGGACTGGTCATCGAGACCGTCGAGAGCCTCGACGGCGAGGTCGGCTATCTGGCCCGCCGTGACAGCAACCGCCTCCCGCCCATCACCCTGGACGCCGAGGAGGCCGCCGCGCTCGGGCTCGCCGCCAAGGTGTGGCAGCAGGCCCGGCTCGCCGGTGCCGCCAGCGGCGCCCTGCAGAAGCTGCGCGCGGCGGGACTCCCCGAGGACGTCGACCCCTACGGGTCGCACGGCGCGCTGGAACCGCGCATCCCCGTGCACGAGGCGGCGTTCGAGCCGCTGATGCTCGCCTGCCGGGACCGCCGGCCCGTGGTGTTCGACTACCGCAAGGCCACCGCCGTCCGCCCCGAGCAGCGGCATGTGGAGCCGTGGGCGCTGGAGTGCTGGCGGGGCCACTGGTACCTGGCGGGCTGGGACCGCGACCGGGGTGCCGAGCGGGTCTTCCGGCTGTCCCGGATCACCGGCAAGGTCCGCTCGCGCGGCGGCCGGTACACCGCTGACGTGCCGGACGTCGTCACGGTCCGTGAGACCGTCGCGAGCTGGGCCGGGGAGATCACCGACCGCTCGGCGCGGATCCGGCTGCGCTCGGACGCGGGCTACCCCCTTCGGGCGAAGGCCACCTCCGTACGGGAACTCGGTGACGGCTGGGACGAGTTGGAGATTCCGTACGGCCATGGGCTGGACGCCTGGCTGGTGGAGTTCGGGCCGGACGTGGTCGTCCTGGAGCCGGCGGAGCTGCGGGCCGACGTGGTGGACCGGCTACGGGCCGTGGCCAAGGGCTGAGGGGGAGCGGACGAGACAGTGGCAGGCAAACCGGTCAGGCCCGTGAACGCCATCGACCAGACCAGACGCATGCTCTCCCTGGTGACGTATCTGAGGGAGCGTCCCGGGGCCCGGGTCGAGGACGTCGCGCGCGCCTTCGGCATCACCGAGGACGAGCTGGTCTCCGACCTCGACGTGCTGCCCATGTGCGGCACCAGCTTCCGCGGCGGCGACCTGCTCGACATCGACACCGACGGCGAGCGCATCTGGTGGCACAACCCGGCCGCCCTCGCGGCGGAGGCGGCCGAGCCGCTCAGGCTCGCCGCCGACGAGGCCACCGCCCTGCTCGTCGCCGCCCGGGCCGTGGCCACGCTGCCCGGACTGCGCGAGAGCGACCGGCAGGCGCTGCTGCGGGCGACGGCCAAGGTGGAGGCCGCGGCCGGCGAGACGGCGGGCGCCAGCGCGCGGCTGTCGGTGACCTTCGAGTCCGAGGGCGGGGTCTTCGCGGACGTCGACCGGGCGATCGCCGAGCGCCGCCGGCTGTGGATCCGCTACTACTCGCCCGCGCGCGACGAGGTCACCGAGCGGGAGATCGACCCGATCCGCCTGGTCAGCGTCGGGCACACGTATGTCGAGGCCTGGTGCCGCCGCTCGGAGGCGCGTCGCACCTTCCGGCTCGACCGGGTCGCCGAGATCAAGATCCTCGACGAGCCGTCGGCGCCGCCGGAGATCGAGCTGCGGGACCTGTCTCAGGCGCTGGTGCAGCCCGCGGCCGAGGACCCGGAGGTCGTGGTCGAGGTCGGGCCCGGCGGCCGCTGGGTCGCCGAGTACTACCCGCACGACAGCGCGGATGAGCTCGCGGACGGCGGGCTGCGTATCACCCTGCGGACCCCCGACCCGGCGTCGCTGCGGCGCCTGGCGCTGCGGCTCGGGCGCGACGGCCGCATCGTGTCGCCGCCCGAGCTGACGGACAGCGCCCGGCAGGCGGCCCGCGAGGCGCTGGCGGCGTACGACGGGATCGACGCGGTGGCAGCGGCCGACGGGGTGCAGGCGGCCGAGGTGCGCGGGCCGCACGCGGTGGCGGACGCGGCGGAGGGCGGGCGCGAGTGAGCCGTGGGTGCGCACGGCGGCGACGGCAGGTCAGCGCCGTCCCCCGACACCGCCGTGGTTCCGGGTCGCGGACCTGGTCGACGTCGCCGGTGAGCCGGTTCGCGCCGGCGCCGGCCGGGTGCCCCGAAGGCGAACGACCCGAGAAAGAGGAGCGAGGGCTGTGAGCGAGTCGGCGACGTCCGGTGCGCGGGGCGTGACGGTGGAGTCCGCGTTCGCCGGTATGACAAGCGTCTCCCCGGTGCTGTTCAAGGCGGGCTGCCCGGACTGCCGTGGACGCTTCGAGCTCACCGCGGGCGCCCTGCGCCTCGCCATCGGCGCCACCAGCCGCACCACCTTCTACTCCTTCACCTGCCCGGAGTGCGGTGCGTCCGTCCGCAAGCCCGCGGGGGAGCGGATCGTGGAGCTGCTCACCGGCGGCGGTGTGCGGACCCTGCGGCTGCATTCGACCCTGTAGGGGCCTGACCGTTTGACGTTCCGGAAGGGTCTAGGCTCGGCGTCATGTTCTGGCCGATGTTCGCGATTGCCGTGGGATTCGTGGGTCTCGCCGTGCTCGGGGTGCTCGCCGTGCGGGTCTTCGTCGAGGCACAGCGCCTGGGCAGCCAGGTCACGGACTCGGCGCGCCGTATCAGCCGGGCCGCGGAGGACCTGGAGCGGGCGACGGAGAGCGCGGCCCGGTCCGTGGACGCCCTGTGAGCTGTCCGGCGGGCGGCTGTGAGTCGGGCTTTGGGACACTTCGCCCTGTCACCTCCGCGGTTCGGACAGGTACGCTGCTGGTCGCGGCCCGGTTAACGAGGCACTGGCCGCGGACGGGAGTACGCACAGGGGATGCAGAGGGATTGCCTCACGTTTACCCCTGAGCGTTACGATCGCTGTCAACACGATCGTTCGGACACATGTCCGACCGGTCGGACAGCACCCCACCACAGCCGCCTCGGTGAGAAGGTAAAGACTTATGTTCGGAAGGCTCGGAGCCCCCGAGATCATTCTCATCCTCGTCGTCATCATCCTGCTGTTCGGCGCGAAGAAGCTTCCGGACATGGCTCGGTCGCTCGGCAAGTCGGCCCGCATCCTCAAGAGCGAGGCCAAGGCGATGAAGGACGAGAACAAGTCCTCCACGACCCCGGCCGGCCCGCCCGACAACGACGAGCAGCCCTCGCAGCGCACCATCCAGGCCGCCCCCGGTGACGTGACCAGCTCGCGCCCGGTCAACGAGCCGACGGACACGACCAAGCGCTGACGCAGTGCCGGTGACCTCCGGCCTGCCGCACGAGATGGGAACGTGGGTTGCTGAAGTCTGCCCGCAAGCAGGAGAAGGATCCGGAGGGGCGGATGCCCCTCGCGGAGCACCTTCGCGAGCTCCGCAACCGGCTCGTGAAGAGCCTGCTCGCAGTCGTTGTCGCGACAGTCGTCGCCGCCTTCTTCTACAAGGACATCATCCAGTTCTTCACGGATCCCATCCTTGATGCGGTGGGATGCCAGTACAGCTTCGCGGAGCTGGCGAAGGGCACCGAGGAATCCCAGTGCGCGCGGATCGTCCAGAACGGTCTGCTGAGCCCGTTCACCCTCGCTCTCACGGTCTCGCTGTCCTCGGGTGTGGCCCTCGCAGCTCCGGTGTGGCTGTACCAGTTGTGGGCCTTCGTGGCGCCAGGCCTGCACCGGCACGAAAAGAAGTACTCCCTGGCCTTCGTGGCCGCGGGATTCCCGCTGTTCATCACGGGGGCGTACTTCGCCTACTGGTCGCTGCCCAAGATGGCGTCCGTGATGCTCGAGTTCGCGATCATCGGCAGCGACAACCAGCTTCCCCTTGATGATCTCCTGCAGCTGATCATGCGGATGATCATCGTCTTCGGCCTCTCCTTCGAGCTGCCGTTGCTGCTGGTCATGCTGAACTTCGGCGGCGTCCTCTCCGGCAAGAAGATGGCCGGCTGGTGGCGTGGCATGATCATGGGCATCACCTTGTTCGCCGCGATTGCCACCCCCAGCACCGACCCGATCTCCATGCTTGCCCTGGCGGGCCCCATCTGGGTTCTGTACTTCGGTGCGTGCGCAGTCGCCCTCGCGAACGACAGGCGGCGTGCCCGTCGCGAGGCGGCGGGGCCGGCCGACGACGAGGCCTCGGAGCTTGATCTGACCCCGGAAGACGTCGGTGAGGTAGAAGCCGTGACGACTGCGCCTGCCCTGCCGAAGCAGGCGGACACCACCCGAGAACGCGTGAACGGCTACGACGACGTCACATAGATGTCGAAGCCTGGTTTTGCGTTGATCAGGACGAAGCGACGAGGAGGTGCCCCCACCCAGGCAAGGGTGGGGGCACATGCACGCGATGGCGCCGCTCTCGGTCGTCCACTGCAGGCCCTTGGGTGCACGGCGTCAGCGGCGGCTGCGGCCGGCGCGGTGCCCACGAAGCCCACTTCTGCGCGGCTGCCCGCCGCTCAGTGATCCGGATAATGATCGTCCTGTTGTCAGTGCGGCCCGGTACGCTCGAAAGCACGATGACAGAGGATCTCTCACCGGCCGAGCGGTACGCGGCAGCCCGCAAGCGCGCTGCCGAGCAGGCCACCGCGCTCGCCTCCTTCCGCGAGATGTACGACTTCGGCCTCGACCCCTTCCAGATCGAGGCCTGCCAGGCGCTCGAGGCGGGGAAGGGCGTGCTGGTCGCCGCGCCCACCGGCTCCGGCAAGACGATCGTCGGCGAGTTCGCCGTCCACCTCGCCCTCCAGCAGGGCAAGAAGTGCTTCTACACGACGCCCATCAAGGCGCTGTCGAACCAGAAGTACGCCGACCTGTGCCGCCGCTACGGCACGGACAAGGTGGGCCTGCTCACCGGCGACAACAGCGTCAACTCCGACGCCCCGGTGGTCGTGATGACCACCGAGGTGCTGCGGAACATGCTGTACGCCGGTTCGCAGACGCTCCTGGGCCTCGGCTACGTGGTCATGGACGAGGTGCACTACCTCTCCGACCGCTTCCGGGGCGCCGTATGGGAAGAGGTGATCATCCACCTCCCCGAGTCGGTCACGCTCGTCTCGCTCTCGGCTACCGTGTCGAACGCCGAGGAGTTCGGCGACTGGCTCGACACGGTCCGCGGCGACACCGAGGTGATCGTCTCCGAGCACCGGCCCGTGCCGCTGTTCCAGCACGTGCTGGCGGGGCGGCGGATGTACGACCTCTTCGAGGAGGGCGAGGGCCACAAGAAGGCCGTCAACCCCGACCTCACGCGCATGGCGCGCATGGAGGCGACCCGGCCGTCGTACCAGGACCGCCGGCGCGGCCGGCAGCGCGAGGCCGACCGCGAGCGTGAGCGCAGACAGCGCTCCCGGGTGTGGACGCCGAGCCGGCCCGAGGTCATCGAGCGGCTCGACGCCGAGGGGTTGCTGCCCGCCATCACCTTCATCTTCAGCCGCGCCGCCTGCGAGGCCGCCGTCCAGCAGTGCCTGTACGCGGGCCTCAGGCTCAACGACGAGGAGGCGCGCCACCGGGTACGCGCGCTCGTCGAGGAGCGCACGGCGTCCATCCCGCACGAGGACCTGCACGTCCTCGGCTACTACGAGTGGCTGGAGGGCCTGGAGCGCGGCATCGCCGCCCACCACGCGGGCATGCTGCCGACCTTCAAGGAGGTCGTCGAGGAGCTGTTCGTGCGCGGCCTGGTCAAGGCCGTGTTCGCGACCGAGACCCTCGCCCTCGGCATCAACATGCCCGCCCGTTCGGTGGTGCTGGAAAAGCTCGTCAAGTGGAACGGCGAGCAGCACGCGGACATCACCCCGGGCGAGTTCACACAGCTGACCGGGCGGGCCGGACGGCGCGGCATCGACGTCGAGGGCCACGCCGTCGTGCTCTGGCAGCGCGGCATGAACCCCGAGCACCTGGCGGGCCTGGCCGGCACGCGCACGTATCCGCTGCGGTCCAGCTTCAAGCCGTCGTACAACATGGCGGTCAACCTGGTCGAGCAGTTCGGCCGGCACCGCTCGCGCGAGCTGCTGGAGACGTCGTTCGCGCAGTTCCAGGCGGACAAGTCGGTCGTCGGCATCTCCCGGCAGGTGCAGCGCAACGAGGAGGGTCTTGAGGGCTACAAGGCCTCCATGACCTGCCACCTCGGCGACTTCGAGGAGTACGCGCGGCTGCGCCGCGAACTGAAGGACCGTGAGAACGAGCTGGCCCGGCAGGGTGCGGCACAGCGGCGCGCGGAGGCCGCCGTCTCGCTGGAGAAGCTGAAGCCCGGAGACGTCATCCATGTGCCCACCGGCAAGTACGCGGGCCTGGCGCTGGTGCTGGACCCGGGCCTGCCCGCGGGCCGTTCGAACGGCCACCGCGGTTTCGAGCACCACGACGGGCCGCGCCCGCTGGTGCTGACCGCCGAGCGGCAGGTGAAGCGGCTGGCGGCCATCGACTTCCCGGTGCCGGTCGAGGCGCTGGAGCGGATGCGGATCCCGAAGTCCTTCAACCCCCGTTCACCGCAGTCCCGTCGGGACCTCGCGTCCGCGCTGCGCACCAAGGCCGGGCACATCCCGGCCGAGCGGCACCGCAAGCGGCGCTCCCAGGCGGCCGACGACCGCGAGATCGCCCGGCTGCGGACGGCGCTGCGCGCGCATCCCTGCCACGGGTGCAACGACCGTGAGGACCACGCCCGTTGGGCCGAGCGCTACCACCGGCTGCTGCGGGACACCTCGCAGCTGGAGCGGCGCATCGAGGGCCGTACGAACACGATCGCGCGGACGTTCGACCGGATCGTGGCGCTGCTGACCGAGATGGACTACCTGCGCGGCGACGAGGTCACCGAGCACGGCAAGCGGCTCGCGCGGCTGTACGGCGAGCTGGACCTGCTCGCCAGCGAGTGTCTGCGCGAGGGCGTCTGGGAGGGGCTCGGCCCGGCCGAACTGGCCGGGTGTGTCTCGGCGTTGGTGTACGAGGCGCGCGTCGGGGACGATGCGCTGGCGCCGAAGCTGCCGTCGGGCAAGGCCAAGGCCGCGCTGGGCGAGACGGTGCGGATCTGGGGGCGGCTGGACGCCCTTGAGGAGGAGTTCCGGATCTCCCAGACCGAGGGTGTCGGGCAGCGTGAGCCGGACCTGGGGTTCGCCTGGGCCGCGTACATGTGGGCCTCCGGGAAGGGGCTCGACGAGGTGCTGCGCGAGGCGGAGATGCCGGCGGGGGACTTCGTGCGGTGGTGCAAGCAGGTCATCGATGTGCTGGGACAGATCGCGGCGGCGGCCCCACAAGGGTCTTCGGTGGTGAAGAACGCCCGTAAGGCCGTTGATCTGTTGCTGCGGGGAGTTGTCGCCTACTCGTCGGTGGGGTGAGCTGTTGCGCGGGTGCCGGTTGGTCGTGGTTGCTCGCGCCCACGCGGCGGAGCCGCAAATCGACACGGCCCCGCGCCCCTGAAGCAGCGTTGTACTGAAGCCCGTTCACCCATCACGGTGAACGGGCTTTCGTATGCCTGTTCGCTATTACGCGCCGTGTTCGAACGATGTCGCAGCGTGTAAAAGGTTGAGCGTACTATCCCTTCGCGACCGGTTTCCGGCAGTTGCTGAATATGACATGGCGATGATCCGGTCGGACTAAGCTCGCCCGCAGCGCACCGGCTTGAGATGAATTCGTGCGCTCGTTCCCCAATGTGCGGAAGAGTCCTACAGCTTCATGACATACCCCCTTGCAAGTCCTTCCGAACCCCAGCCGACTCCTTTCAGAAGGCCCACATGGTGAGTGTTCAATCCCCTCCCGGTCGCGCTGAACTGCCCTACGCGCGACTGCTGCTGCTGCCGGCCATAGTGATGGCCGCGGCCACCGGAGCCGCTGTCGCCCTGGTGACGGCGCCGGCCCGGCTCGCCGTCGGCTGGTGCGGTGGCATCGCCACCGTGCTGGTGATCGCGGCGGCGGCCGAGGCGGTGCGCCGCGGCCGTGCCCTGCGCAAGCAGCGGGCCGAGCACGCCAGGCACAGCACGCATCTGGAACAGCGGATCGCCGCCCACGAGAACGAGTTGGTCCGCTTCTCGAGGGAGATCATCCCCGCGGCGCTCCAGCTGCTGAGCACCGGACAATCCCCCAGGGAGGTGATTCGCAAGCTCGGCGTGGCCAACCCCGAGTACCGCGACCTCCCCGCCCCGCAGGCCGAGACACTGCTGGCGGTGCTCAAGATCGTCGATCGCGAAGTGACCATGCGCGACGCCGCCGCGCGCTCCTTCGTCAGTGTCGCCCGCCGTGTCCAGGCGATCATCCACCAGCAGGCCGAGGAGCTCCGGGAGATGGAGGAGGACCACGGCCGCAACCCCGAGGTCTTCGACGACCTGCTGCGCATCGACCACGGCAACGCCCTGATCGGCCGCCTCGCCGACTCCGTCTCCGTCCTCGGCGGCGGCCGCCCCGGACGGCAGTGGCCCGAGCCGGTGTCCCTGTACAGCACGCTGCGCGGTGCCATGTCCCGCATCCTGGAGTACCGGCGCATCCAGCTGTCCTCCATCGCCAAGGTCAGCGTCAAGGGCATCTACGTCGAGCCGGTCATCCACGCCGCCGCCGAGCTCCTCGACAACGCCACGCGCTACTCGCCGCCGCAGACGAAGGTGCACGTCACCGCCACCGAGGTGCAGACCGGCGTCTGCATCGAGATCGAGGACGGCGGTGTCAACCTCAACGAGGAGGCACGCGCCCGGATCGAGGGCATGCTGGAGGCCGCCAAGGCGGGCGTCGACCTGCAGGACATCGGTGAGCACCCGCGCCTCGGCCTCGCCGTCGTGGGACGTCTGTGCACGGCGTACAACATGCAGGTCTCGCTGCGCGCCTCCGCGTACGGTGGCGTCCGCGCCATCCTCATCGTGCCGAGCGAGATGATCACCCACGAGCCCGGTGTCGGACTCGCCCACGGCATCGGCGCCACCGGCATCCCCATGACGGTCGGCATCCCCGAGGGGCCGAAGCGCACGCCCAAGAAGCGCCGCCCCACCAGCCCGCGCATCCCCGCAACGGTCTCCCTGGAGGACGACGACGTCCCCGAGGTCACCGAGTGGACGCCGAACGGCCTGCCACAGCGCCGCAGCCGGGTGAAGACGCCGCTCGCCGAGCGACTCGCCCAGCAGGCCGCCAACGAGAAGGCCGACCGGGAGGCCGCCGAACGGGGCGAGTACAACCCCTGGGCGACGCTGGAGCCCGAGCCCAAGCCCCTGCGCGACATGAACGCCCCCGACGCCCCCGGCAAGGGCCTCGAGGCCTTCTGGGAGGGGCTCAAGCAGGGCATCGAGCCCGGCACCCACCCGACCGACTTCATCCGGAACCCGACCAAGTACCTGCACCTGCTCAACGACCCGGCTCCCACCGAGGCCGACGACGAGGGGGACCTCAAGTGATCCAGCAGCGAGGCAACTTCGACTGGATGCTCAAGCAGCTCGCCGACGGCGTGCCGGGCATCGAGATGATCGTGGTGCTCTCGGCCGACGGTCTGCGCATCGCCCGCTACGGCGGCGAGCCCGACGCGGCCGACCGGGTCGCCGCGGCCTGCGCCGGCCTGCAGTCCCTCGCGGGCAGCGTCTGCCAGGAACTCACCGTCGGCGACGGCGAGATGAAGCTCGTCATGATCGAGATCGACCGCGGCTACTTCTACCTGATGAGCGCCGGAGCCAACGCCTTCCTCGCGGTGCTCTCCGACGTGCGGTGCGAACCCGGACGGATGAGCGCGATGATGCGCGATCTGGTCGTCCGGATCGGCGGCCATCTCACCAGTCCGCCCCGGCGGAACGGGCAGATCGTATGACGCCTCCGCAACGCCAGAGGCGCGATCCCGCCGTCCCGGATCCGCCCGCGCCCCAGGAGGGCGAGGGCAAGGTCAGGAATCCCGAGCGGATGTACGTGGTGGCCGGCCCGGACGGTGAACGGGCCGAGCTCGACCTGGTGACGTTAATCGTGGCGCGCGCCACGGACCCGCCGCCCTCCGCCTCTCCCGAGCAGGCGGCGGTGCTCCGGCTCTGCGCCGCCCCCCTGTCCGTGGCCGAGCTGTCGGCCTACCTCCACCTGCCGTTCAGCGCGATGGGCGTGCTGCTCACCGAGCTGCTGACGGCGGAACTGGTGCAGGCGCGCGCCCCGATCGTCCGCCAGCAACGCACCGACCGTTCCCTCCTCGAAGCGGTGATGAATGGACTTCAAAGGCTCTGACACCATCCCGGGCCCCCGGGCCGAGGACCAGTTGCCCCACACGGCGCAGGCCGCGGCCAAGATCGTGATCGTGGGTGGCTTCGGCGTCGGCAAGACGACCATGGTCGGCTCGGTCAGCGAGATCACACCGCTGACCACCGAGGAGACCATGACGCAGGCCGGCATCGGTGTCGACGACAACTTCGGTTCCGCGTCCAAGACGGCCACCACCGTCGCGATGGACTTCGGGCGGATCAGCATCACCGAGCAACTCGTGCTGTACCTCTTCGGCACACCCGGCCAGCAGCGCTTCTGGTTCCTGTGGAACGGCCTGTTCGAGGGCGCGCTCGGCGCGGTGGTGCTGATCGACACCCGTCGGCTGGAGGTCAGCTTCGATGTGATGGGGCGCCTGGAGGAGCGCGGCGTACCGTTCGTGGTCGCCGTCAACTCCTTCCCCGACGCCCCCCGTTACGCCATCGAGGAGCTGCGCACGGCCCTCGATCTCACGCCGGACATCCCGATCATCGAGTGCGACGCGCGGCGGCGGGCCTCCAGCCGTGACGTCCTGATGACCCTCATGCGCTTCCTGCACTCGCTCGCCATGACGGGCTCGCGCACCTGATCCCGTGTCCGCGCCCGCCCCATCTTGCCCCCGTACATCTGGATTCACCTCAGTTTCGGAGCGACCACTGTGACGCCTGAATCCCACGCCCCGACCGGTACGGACGCCCCCCGGACCGGCCCGCCCCCCGGCTGCCCCGCGCACGGCCTCGGGCCCGGGGGACTGCACCGGCTGCAGGAGTCGGAGGACCTGCCGGCGCTGTACGAGCAGCTGCGGAAGGAGCACGGCCCCGTGGCGCCCGTGCTGCTCCACGACGACGTACCGATGTGGATCGTGCTCGGCCATGCCGAGAACCTGCACATGGTGCGCTCGCCTTCGCAGTTCTGCCGGGACAGCCGCATCTGGACCCCGCTCAGGGACGGCCTGGTCAAGCCCGATCACCCGCTGATGCCGCACATCGCCTGGCAGCCCATCGCCTCGCACGCCGAGGGCGACGAGCACAAGCGGCTGCGCGGCGCGGTTCAGGGCGCCATCTCGACCATCGACTTCCGCAGCTTGCGCCGCTACATCAACCGCAGCACGCAGGCCATCGTCAACCGGTTCTGCGAGCACGGCGAGGCCGACCTCGTCGGACAGTTCTCCGAGCACCTGCCGATGGCGGTGATGTGCGAGATCCTCGGCATGCCCGAGGAGTACAACGACCGTCTCGTCGAGGCCGCCCGTGACGCCCTCAAGGGCACCGAGACGGCGATCGCCAGCCACTCCTACGTCATGGACGCCCTGAGCCGGCTCACCGTCAGGCGCCGCGCCCAGCCGGAGGAGGACCTCGCCAGCTACCTGATCACCCACCCGGCCCGGCTGACCGACGACGAGGTCAGGGAACACCTGCGCCTGGTGCTCTTCGCCGCCTACGAGGCCACCACCAACCTGCTGTCCAACGTGCTGCTCACGGTGCTGATCGACCCGCGCTTCCGGGCCCAGCTCAACGGCGGCCAGATGACGGTGCCGGAGGCGGTGGAGCAGTCGCTGTGGAACGAGCCGCCGTTCAGCACGGTCTTCGCCTACTTCGCCAAGCAGGAGACCGAGCTGGGCGGGCAGCGCATCCGCCGGGGTGACGGACTGCTCTTCGCCCCGCTGCCGGCCAACGTCGACCCGCGGGTGCGGCCGGACCTGAAGGCCAGCATGCAGGGCAACCGGTCCCACCTCGCGTTCGGCGGCGGCCCGCACGAGTGCCCCGGTCAGGACATCGGCCGCTCCATCGCCGACGTCGGCGTCGACGCGCTGCTGATGCGGCTGCCGGACGTCGAACTCGACTGTGACAAGGACGAGTTGCGCTGGACGGGGTCCATCGCCTCCCGGCACCTCGTGGCACTGCCGGTGCAGTTCGCGCCCAAGCCGCCGCAGGACGTGACGCAGACGCCGAGCCACAAGCCGGTCCCCCCACAGCGCTCGGACTGGCAGATCGGCATCGCGCAGCCGCAACCGCAGTCCCAGACCGCACCGGTCGCCGCACAGCCGCAGCCTGAGCTGGCTCCGGCGCAACCCCAGCCGGCTCCTGAGACCCCGCAGCCGGCGGCTGAGGAACCGGCCCGCCGCAAGGGCGTCTGGCAGCGCTTTGTGAGCTGGTGGCGCGGCTACTGACCGTCCGACGGGCCGTCGTACGTCCCGGCGGCCCACCGGTCCTGCGACGCCCAGGCCGCGAGCACCCGGCCGCTGCGGAACCGGTGCTCCACGCCCGTGACCGGGTCGGTGAACTCCAGGGCCCGGGCCAGCAGTTGGAGCGGGCGCCGGAAGTCACCGGCCGGCACGGGAGCGGTGACCTCGGGGTAGAGCGGGTCGCCGAGGATCGGCACGCCCAGCGCGGCCATGTGCACACGCAGCTGATGGGTCTGCCCGGTGCCGGGCACGAGCCGGTACCGGGCGAGTCCGCCGGCCCCGTCCGGGCGGTGCTCGACGAGCTCGACGCGGCTGACGGCGTTGGGCTCGCCCGCCACCTCCCGGGCGGTGAGCTCGCCGCGCTCCTTCACGATCCGGCTGCGCACGGTCCGGGGCAGGGCGAGGCCGGGATCGTACGGGGCGACGGCCTCGTACTCCTTGCGCACCCGCCGGTCGCGGAACAGCGTCTGGTAGGTCCCGCGCTCCTCGGGTCGCACGGTGAACAGCACGAGTCCGGCGGTGAGCCGGTCCAGCCGGTGCGCGGCGCTGAGCGTCGGGATCTCCAGCTCGCGGCGCAGCCGGGCCAGCGCGGTCTCGGCGACATGGCTGCCGCGCGGGGTGGTGGCGAGGAAGTGGGGTTTGTCGACGACGACGAGGTGCTCGTCCCGGTACACGACCTCCAGCGGGAACGGCACCGGCACCTCGTCGGGCAGCTCCCGGTGGAACCACACGAACATCCCGGGCACATACGGCGCGTCCGCCGGCACGGGCCGCCCGTCCGCCCCGACGACGAGCCCCGCGTCGAACATCCCGTCGACGACTCCGTCGCCGGCCCCCGAGAGCCGCTCCACCAGATGCTCACGCACCGTGGCCCACGCCCCCGCGGCGGGCAGCCGCACCCGCACCGGGTCGACCCCGTGGCGCTGTGGCAGGGGAGCGGGCGGGATGCGGGTCCTGCGTCTCATCGCGGCCCAGCGTACGAGGCGGGCGGGCACCGGCGGAAAACGAGTGGGGCGGGCCACCGCTCTCTTGCCAGGATGTGGGCATGCCCTTCCTCACCAGCCCGGTCCTGACGCCCGAGGTCTTCACAGGCCACCCGCAGCCCACCCTGGCCACCGGCGACGGACTCCTCCTGCGCCCGTGGCGGGCCGGGGACACCCCTGCGGTGTACGAGGTCTTCCAGGACCCCGTGATGCACCAGTGGCACGCCCGGACCGCCGACTCCGAGGAGGAGGTCGCCGGCTGGATCCGCGACTGGCATCAGGCCTGGGAGGAGGAACGGGAGGCGCAGTGGGCCGTCGTCGACGCGGACTCCGACCGGCTGCTGGGGCGGGTGGCGCTGCGCGAGATACGGCTCGACGACGGCGTGGCGGAGGTGGCGTACTGGACCGCCCCGGCGGCACGCGGCCGGGGCGTCGCCGCCCGGGCCACGACCGCACTCGCCCGCTGGGCGCTCGACGAGATCGGTTTCCACCGTCTCGAACTGCTGCACGCCGTGCGCAACGAGGCCTCCTGCCGTGTCGCCTCGCGGACCGGATTCGCCCTCGAAGGCACCAAGCGCAGTGCCATCCTGCACCCGGACGGCTGGCACGACATGCATCTGCACGCGCGCGTGCGGGGTGACTGACCGCGGCCTGCCCGGGGCGGAGCGATGTCTCGCGCCGCTCAGGCGGCGGGGGTGCGCTCCTGCTCCGCCTCGATGCGCGCGTTCCACTCCCGCTTCGATGCCTGCCAGCCGTCCTCGTTGTGGCCGCGGCGCCAGTAGCCGGAGATCGACAGGTCCTCGCGCCCGATGCCGCGCTCGACGCGGAGCAGCCGGCGCAGCTCCTTCACGAAGTGCGCCTCGCCGTGGACGAAGGCGTGCACCCGGCCCTCGGGGAACGCAAGGCCCCGCACGGCCTCGACGAGCGCCTCGCCGAGCGGCCGGTCACCGCGGTGCAGCCAGACGACCTCCACGTCCGAGTCGATCTTCTGCTCCTCCTCGGGGCCGGAGACCTCCACGAAGGCGTACGCCCTGGCCCCGCGCGGCAGTGCCTCCAGGGAGCGGGCGATCGCGGGCAGCGCGCTCTCGTCGCCGACGAGCAGATGCCAGTCGGCGTCCGGGTCGGGCGCGTACGCCCCGCCGGGGCCCGTGAACCGCACGGTCTCGCCCGGCTGGACGCGCGCCGCCCAGGGGCCCGCCAGGCCCTCGTCGCCGTGGATGACGAAGTCCAGGGTCAGCTCGCGGTGTTCCGCGTCCCAGTGGCGCACCGTGTACGTCCGGGTCACCGGCCACTGTTCGCGCGGCAGCTCCTCGCGGATGCGCTGCATGTCGAAGGGTTCCGGGTAGGTCACTCCCTCGGGCGGGAACAGCAGCTTCACATAGTGGTCGGTGCAGGTGCCCGCCGCGAAGTCGGCGAGGCCCTCGCCACCGAGCACCACGCGCTGCATGTGCGGGGTCAGCCGCTCGGTGCGGACGACCTGAGCGGAGTGTGGTTTGCGCGGCTGGCGTCCCGGTCGCTCTGCCATGAGGGCCTCCCTGATTCGTATAGTTAGGCTTACCTAAGTTAGCACCTCGCCCCCCACTTAACACCTCTCGAATGAGAGATTGATGAGGGCCACCGGCCTCAAGGAAGGCCACCGGCCCCGCACAGGTCACGCCGCGAGCGTCGCCAGCAGGCGCTCCAGTGACCCGCCCAGTCCCCAGCGGGCCGCCAGCACCTCCAGCTCCGCCGGGTCGCGCGGCGTCCGCGGCAGCGCCGTCGTGACGTCCGGCAGCGGTACGTCGCCCGCGACCCTGACCACCTTCGGCGCGACCGCCAGATACGGGCGCGCCTCGTCCAGCCGCCTGCGCTGCGTCGGCGTCAGCTTCGAGCCCCGGTCCTCGACCGCCGCCAGGATCCCGGTCAGGTCCCCGTACTCGGCCAGCAGCTTGGCGGCCGTCTTCTCGCCGATGCCCGGCACGCCGGGCAGGCCGTCGCTGGGGTCGCCGCGCAGCAGGGCCAGATCCGCGTACCCGCTGCCGTCGACCCCATACTTCTCACGCAGCACCGCCTCATCGGTGTGCTGCAACGTGCCCACGCCCTTCAGCGGGTACAGCACGCGCACCCCGCGAGCGTCGTCCACCAGCTGGTACAGGTCGCGGTCGCCCGTGACGATGTCGACCGGGCCCTTCGCCCGCGCCGTGAACGTGCCGATCACGTCGTCGGCCTCGTATCCCGCGACGCCCACGCGCGCGATGCCCACCGCGTCCAGCACCGCCTCGATGACCGGCACCTGCGGCGACAGGGTGTCGGGCACCTCCTCCTCGTCCGGGCCGGCCGCGTGCTCCTCGGCGACGCGGTGGGCCTTGTAGGAGGGGATCAGCTCCACCCGCCAGTGCGGCCGCCAGTCGGCGTCCATGCAGGCCACGAGGTGGTCGGGCCGGTGGTCCCGGACCAGGCGGTCGATGAAGTCGAGCAGCCCGCGCACGGCGTTCACCGGCGTGCCGTCCGGTGCCTTCACCGAGTCCGGGACGCCGAAGTAGGCGCGGAAGTACAGGGAGGCGGTGTCGAGGAGCATCAGTCGTCCGGTCACGTCACGCATCATGCCGTACGCCACCGACAGCCACTCGCCTCATGTGTGACGCGCCCCACTTGTGCGTTTGGGGTCCGGGATCGGGGGGAGGCGCCGCCCCGCAGCGAGGCTGGTTGCGCAATTGCGCAATTCAACTTTTGCGTCCTGTCCTCGCTCTGTTCTATTGCCGTGAAATTGAGGTGCACGTGTCAGCAAGGCTTCAGGCGGAGAGCCTGTACAAGGTGTTCGGCAGGAGACCGGACCAGGCGGTCCAGCGGCTCCGCGACGGGGCGGACCGGGAAAAGCTGCGCGCCGAGGGCGCGACCGCCGCCGTGATCGACGCGTCCTTCACCGTGGAACCCGGCCAGATCTTCGTCGTCATGGGCCTGTCCGGCTCCGGCAAGTCCACGCTGCTGCGCATGCTGAACGGCCTGCTCGAGCCGACCGCCGGACATGTGCGCTTCGACGGCCAGGACCTGACCGCGCTCGGCGACCGTGAGCTGCGCGAGGTCCGCTCCAAGAAGATCAGCATGGTGTTCCAGCACTTCGCGCTCTTCCCGCACCGCAGCGTGCGCGAGAACGCCGCCTACGGTCTGGAAGTGCAGGGCGTGCCCCGCGCCGAGCGCGTACGCCGCGCCGACGAGGCGCTCGCCCTGTGCGGCCTGGCCGGCTGGGAGAAGTCCTGGCCCGACGAGCTGTCCGGCGGCATGCAGCAGCGCGTCGGTCTCGCCCGCGCGCTCGCCACCGACGCCGAGCTGCTGCTGATGGACGAGTCCTTCAGCGCCCTGGACCCGCTGATCCGCCGCGACATGCAGGACCAGCTGCTGGAGCTCCAGCAGAAGCTGAAGAAGACGATCGTCTTCATCACCCACGACCTGAACGAGGCCATGCGCCTCGGTGACCGCATCGCCGTCATGCGCGACGGCCGCATCGTGCAGAACGGCACCGCGCAGGACATCCTGCTGCGTCCGGCCAACGACTACGTCGCCTCCTTCACCCAGGACGTCGACCGCTCCCGCGTGCTGACCGCGGGCGAGCTCATGGACGCCTCGGTCACCGGCGACGACCCCGGCTGCCACTGCGAGACCGCCACGACCGACACCCCGTTCACGGAACTGTGCGCGATCAGCGCCCGGCTCTCCCACCCCGTCTCGGTCGTGGACGGGGACAACAAGCTGATCGGCGTCGTCCCCCGGCAGCGCCTGGTCGGCTTCCTCGGCGACGAGCGGGACGCCACCCCGCAGCCCTGCGACTCCCCGCGGGACAAGGGCGGAGAGAAGGTGACCGCCCGTGCCTAGGATTCAGCTCGGCACCTGGGTCAACGACGGCGTCGACTGGCTGACCACCCACATGGGGTGGCTGTTCGACTTCTGCAAGGCCGTCTTCCTCGGCCTCTACGACGGCATCAACGCCGTCCTCCAGGCCCCCGAACCGCTGCTCCTCGCGGGCATCTTCGCCGTGATCGCCTTCTGGCTGCGCGGCACGCTCGCCGGTGTCCTCGCCTTCGTGGGATTCGCGTTCATCGACTCCCTCGACCTGTGGGAGAACGCGATGATCACCCTGGCGCTCGTCCTCGTGGCGACCGTCATCGCGCTGGTGATCTCCATACCCGTGGGCATCTGGGCGGCCCGCTCGGACCGCGTCAGCGGTCTGGTCCGGCCCGTCCTGGACTTCATGCAGACGCTCCCCGCGATGGTCTACCTCATCCCGGCGATCCTCTTCTTCGGCACCGGCGCCTCCGCCGGTATCGTCGCCACCCTGATCTTCGCGCTCGCCCCGGGCGTGCGCATGACCGAACTCGGCATCCGCCAGGTCGACAAGGAACTGGTCGAGGCCGCCGACGCGTTCGGCACCACACCCCGCAACATCCTGCTGCGCGTCCAGCTCCCCCTCGCCCTGCCCACGGTCATGGCCGGCGTCAACCAGGTCATCATGCTCGGCCTGTCCATGGCCGCCATCGCCGGCATGGTCGGCACCGGCGGCCTCGGCGGCGACGTCAACCAGGCCATCGGCCAGCTCAACGTCGGCCTGGGCGCCGAGGCCGGTGTCGGCATCGTGATCCTCGCGATCTACCTCGACCGCATGACCAGCGCGCTGGGCACCCAGGTCTCCCCGCTCGGCCGCCGCGCCGCCGCCAGGCTGCGCGCCGCCCAGGGGCTGAAGATCTGGTCGTACCGGCCCCGCCCGGCCGTCGCCGTGATCGGGGTCGTCGTGCTCGCCCTCGTCTCGGGCGGCATGGGGGTCCTCGGCGGCGGCACCAGCTCGACCGCCGCGGCCGGCAGCAAGGACGTCGGCCAGGGCAAGAAGATCAGCATCGGCTACATCCCCTGGGACGAGGGCGTCGCCTCCACCTTCCTCTGGAAGGAGGTCCTGGAGCAGCGCGGCTACCAGGTCGAGGCCAAGCAGCTCGACGCCGGACCGCTCTACACCTCCCTCGCCCAGGGCGACGTCGACTTCCAGACGGACGCCTGGCTGCCCACCACCCACGCCCAGTACTGGAAGAAGTACGGCAAGCAGCTCGAGGACCTGGGCGCCTGGTACGGCAAGACCTCCCTGGAGCTCTCCGTGCCCTCGTACATGAAGGGCATCGACTCCCTGGAGGACCTCAAGGGCAAGGCGTCCGAGTTCGGCGGCAAGATCACCGGCATCGAGTCCAGCGCCGGCGAGATGGCCCTGCTCAAGAGCAAGGTCCTCAAGGAGTACGGCCTGGACAAGGAGTACAAGGTCGTCGACAGCTCCACGCCCGCGATGCTGGCCGAGCTGAAGCGCGCGTACGCCAAGAAGGAACCGATCGTCGTCACGCTCTGGTCGCCGCACTGGGCGTACAACGACTACAAGCTGAAGAAGCTCAAGGACCCCAAGGGCGCCTGGGGCAAGGGCGACGGCGTGCACACGCTGGCCCGCAAGGGCTTCGCGAAGGACGACCCGACGGTCGCCGAGTGGCTGAAGAACTTCAAGATGAGCGAGACGGAGCTCACCAGCCTCGAAGCCGAGATCAACAAGGCCGGCGAAGGCAACCAGCAGGAGGCCGTCCGCGCCTGGCTGAAGCAGCACCCCGGCTACGTCGACAAGCTCGCCCCCCTCAAGGGCACCGGCGGCAGCACGCCCGCCGAGGCGAAGCGACCGCTGGACGTGGCGTGGTTCCCCTGGGACGAGGACATCGCCGTCACGTACCTGTGGAAGAACGTCCTCGAACGGCGCGGCTACACGATGAACCTGAAGCAGATGGACGTCGGCCCCGTCTACACCGGTCTGGCCTCGGGTGATCTCGACCTCAACTTCGACGCCTGGCTGCCCTACGCCCAGAAGAACTACTGGGACAAGAACAAGGACCGGCTCAAGGACCTCGGCACCTGGTACGAACCGACCTCCCTGGAGATCGCCGTGCCGTCCTACGTCAAGGGCGTCGACTCCCTGGAGGACCTCAAGGGCAAGGCCGGCACCTTCGACGGGAAGATCATCGGCATCGAGCCCGGCACCGGCGAGATGGACCTGCTGAAGAACAAGGTCCTGCCCGGCTACGGCCTCGACAAGGAGTACGAGGTCGTCGACGGCTCCACCCCGGCCATGCTGGCCGAGCTGAAGCGCGCCTACGCCAAGAAGGAGCCGATCGCCGTCACCCTCTGGTCGCCGCACTGGGCGTACAGCGACTACGAGCTGACCAAGCTGAAGGACCCCAAGAAGGCCTTCGGCGAGGGCAACACGATCCGCACCATCTCCAGCGAGAAGTTCCCCGAGCAGTACCCGCAGCTCACGAAGTGGATCAAGAACTTCAAGATGAGCGAGGCCGAGCTCGGCAGCCTGGAGAGCGAGATCAAGGACCGCGGCCAGGGCCATGAGGAAGAGGCCGTCGCCGCGTGGCTGAAGCAGCACCCCGACATGGTGGAGCGCATGACGCCGCAGTGAGGCCCGGGTACGGGGCGGGACGCGACACACCGCGTGCCGCCCCGTACCCGAACCCACGAGCTGGATCCGGACAACCACAGAGCGCTACTCCACCCCCCCGAAACCCTTCTCCCTCCCTGTTCCTCCCGTAGGAGGAATCCGCGCGCCGCCCCCGGGGACGGCGAATCCCCTGGCGCGAACTGTGAGGTCGCCCACCGCCTTGTATGACGTCGATGTGACGGGCGCATGCAACGGTTTGCCGAACATGCGTAGGGTGCAGACAACTCAACATAAGCAGTGCGCCGGGACTCCGGCGCACAGGGACCGGATCGACGGGCGAAGGAGGGAGCCGGAGCGATGGGCGACCACAAAGAACAGCCCCTTCGGGTGGGCGCGGCCGTGCGTCGGCGGCGCCGCGCGCTGGAGCTCACGCTCGCCGTCGTGGCCGAGCGCAGCGGCCTGTCGGTCCCGTTCCTCAGCCAGGTCGAGAACGACCGGGCGCGGCCCAGCACCAGCTCCCTGGAGAAGGTCGCCGACGCCTTGCGCACCACCGCGGTCGAGCTCCTCGCCGCGGCCGACCCGGCGTGCAGCGTGGACGTCGTCCGCGCCGACGACCCCGAACCGCTGCCCCAGCCCAGAGCCCGGTCCCTGGTGCGCGGCCACCACCAGATGCACGCCTCCGAGTTCACCGGCGACCACGACGCCGGCCGTGAGTTCCAGTACCGCAACGACCAGTTGATGTACGTCGCCGACGGCGCGGTGGAGATCGAGGCGGAGGGCCGCGCCTACCGGCTCGGCCGCGGCGACACGCTGTACCTCACCGGCGGTGTGCGGCACCGCTGGCGGGCGGCGGAGTCCGACACCCGGGTGATCGTCGTCGCCGTGGCGGAGCACATCGAGGCGGTCCGGGACCGGCCACGCCGGTGAGGGTCGTCTCGCTGGTCCCGTCGCTGACCGAGGCCGTGGCCCGGTCCGCGCCCGGCGCCCTGGTCGGCGCCACCGACTGGTGCACGCATCCGCCCGGCCTCGACGTCGTGCGTGTCGGCGGCACGAAGAACCCGAAGACCGACCGGATCGTCTCGCTCGCGCCGGACCTGGTGATCGCCAACGAGGAGGAGAACCGCGAACCCGACCTCGCGGCCCTGCGCGCGGCGGGCGTCGAGGCCCTGGTGACGGAGATCCGCGACGTGCCGCAGGCCTTCCGGGAACTGGCACGCGTCCTGGACGCCTGCGGGGTGGCGGGCCGCCCGCGCTGGCTCGACGAGGCGGAGGAGACCTGGTCGTCCCTGCCGCCGCCCCCGACCCGTCTGACGGCGGTCGTACCGATCTGGCGCCGCCCGTGGATGGTCCTGGGCCGCGACACCTTCGCGGGCGACGTCCTCGCCCGCCTCGGCGTCGACCACCTCCACGCCGCGCACCCCGACCGCTACCCGCGCATCCCGCTCGCGGAACTCCGCGCCTGCGCCCCGGACGTGGTGATCCTCCCGGACGAGCCGTACCGCTTCACCGCGGACGACGGCCCCGAGGCCTTCCCGGGCCTGCCCTGCGCGCTCGTCAGCGGACGGCACCTGACGTGGTACGGGCCGTCGCTGGCCGAGGCACCACGGGTACTGGGCCGGGCCCTGCGAGCAGCTCGCCCCTGAGCAGCCCGCGTACGGTGCCCGCGGCGGCGGTCGCCCACGCGGCGACCAGCACCGCGTACAGCACGACCGCCGGCCCCGCGTAGGCCACGAGCCCGGTGTGCCGGCCCAGCGCCTCGGCGCCCGTGACACAGGTGCCGACCGGGAAGGTGAACGCCCACCAGGTCATCGAGAACCGCATCCCGTGCCGCCGGGCGCGCAGCACATGGGCGGTGGCCAGGCAGAACCACAGCAGCGCGAACCCCATCACGGGCACGCCGTAGAGCACGGCGAGCACACCGAAGCCCTGGCTGTACGGCGCCGGCACGACCCCGGGGGCGACGTCCGCGAACGCGGCGGCGGCGGTCGTGGACTGCCCGAGCGGCCCGAGCACCAGGAACAGCGTCGGGGTGAGGGTGAGCGGCAGCGGCCCGCCGGTGATCAGCCGTGCGAAGACCAGCGGCAGCATGAGCAGGGTCGCGAGCAGGCTGAGCCCGAACAGCGCGACGCAGACGAGGAGCAGTGTCTCCCGGGCCTGACCGGGCGGCAGGTGGGGCACCAGCGGCGGACCGACGGCGGCCGACACCATGGGCGCGACCAGCGGCAGCAGCCAGACGGGCGTGGCCTGTCCCGGCTCGACCCGGTGGCGTACGGCCATCAGATACGGCACCGCGACGGCGGCCGCCAGCCCGAGGACCGTACCGGCGCCGAACAGCACGGCGTCGAGCGCCACGGCCGCCCGCACGCCGACCCAGTCCCGGCCGACGGTGAGGGCACCGCCGCCCACGGACAGCAGGGCCATGGAGAGGCAGCCGTAGAACGGGGCCGTCGCCGGGTCGAGGAGGTGGGCGCGGGCCTGCTCCCGGTGGTGGGCCCAGTGCACGGCCCGGGCGCCGAGCAGGGTGACGAGCAGGACCAGCGAGAGGGCCCAGACGGCGGCCTGCGCGCCGCGCAGCCCGGGGACGTGCGGCGACAGGGCGGCCCCGGCGGTGGCGACGACGGCGGTGCCCATGACCGTGGCGTACCAGTTGGGCCCGAGGTGACGGACGGAGACTGTGCGCTCAAGGGACTGGGCTGCGGTGACCATGACTCCACGGTCGGGTCGCGGGCACCCCACCACCAGGGAGTACGCCTCTATGGCGACATAAGCTGGGTTTATGAGCAGGACGGAAGAGCAGGGTGAGGTTCCGACCGGCGGGTCCCTGGCGCACCGGGTGCCGGATCTGGGCGCTTTGGAGTTGCTGCTGGCGGTGGCGCGGCTCGGCAGCCTCGGCGGGGCGGCGCGGGAACTCGGCATCACCCAGCCCGCGGCCAGCAGCCGGATCCGGTCGATGGAGCGGCAGCTCGGCGTGGCGCTGGTCGACCGCTCACCGCGCGGGTCCCGGCTCACGGACGCCGGTGCGCTGGTGACGGACTGGGCGCGGCGGATCGTCGAGGCGGCGGAGGCGTTCGACATCGGGGCGCAGGCGCTGCGCGATCGCCGTGACTCCCGGCTGCGGGTGGCGGCGAGCATGACGATCGCCGAGTATCTGCTGCCGGGGTGGCTGCTCGCGCTGCGCGCCCAGCGGCCCGACACGGCGGTGTCCCTGCATGCCGGGAACTCGACGGTGGTCGCGGAGCGGCTGCTGTCGGACGAGGCGGATGTGGGGTTCGTCGAGGGGCTGACGGTCCCGACGGGCCTGGACTCGGTGGTCATCGCCCACGACCGGCTGATAGTGGTCACGGCTCCTGCCCATCCCTGGGCCCGCCGTCGACGCCCCCTGGCGGCCGGGGAACTGGCGTCGACGCCTCTCATCCTCCGTGAGAAGGGCTCCGGTACCCGGCAGGTCCTGGACGCGGCGCTGGGCGGGCTGGCCCGGCCGCTGATCGAGCTGTCGTCCACCACGGCCGTCAAGGCGGCGGTGGTGAGCGGGGCGGGGCCTGCGGTACTGAGTGAACTGGCGGTGGGGGAGGAGCTGGCGATGCGGCGTCTGGTGCGGGTGCCGGTGGAGGGGGTCGCCCTGGCGCGTGACCTGAGGGCGGTGTGGCCGACGGGGCATCGCCCTACCGGGCCGGCCCGGGACCTGCTGTCGCTGACGCGGGGGTAGGTCCTCGCTGTGGCCAGGGGGCTCCGCCCTCTGACTCCGAGGCCCTCCCGTCTCCGAGGCCCTCCCGTCGGCCGACCCGCTACGTCTTGCTCAGAAGCTCTGGGCGATCATCTCTTCACGCATCAGCCCTTCCAACTCCGTGTCCGACAGCGGGTGCAGCGTGTTCAGGAGCCGGCGCAGGCCCGGTTCGTCGAGGGACTGGCTGGAGACCTTGACCTCCGCGCCGCGGTGGTGGCGGATGAGGGTGATGTGGCGGATGCCGCCAGGGAGGCGGTGGATCACACGCATCTCGCCGCGCACGTCCACGGAGCAGGTCGCGTCCCTCTCCACGAGCTCAGGGCATCGCAGTGTCGGCGTGAGCGGTCGGCGCACCGTCAGGTCGACGCGCCCGCTCTCGTCCTGCCGGACAGGGTGGTATTCGACGCTGAAGTAGGCGAGCCCGACCACGGCACGGGATACCCGCATCCCGGTCGGGGCGGTGCCCAGGTACAGCAGCTCCGGATGCTCCCGGTACCGCGCGACCTCCGCCGCGTGCCGGCGCTGCTGCGCCTGCGCCGGACCGACGAAGCCCCCGTAGACCACGCCGGCCGCCAGCGCGGCCACCGCCCCCAGCCGCACCCACCGGCTCGGTACGAAGAACGCCGCGGCCACGGCGTACGGCGTCCCCGTCAGCGCGACCCGCGTGCCGGCGCTCCCCAGGTCGACGTCCCCGCCGTAGGCGGCCAGGCCCGCCAGGACGCCGAGCGTGCCGAGGACGAAGACCATGACCGCCCAGCCGAGCCGCCGCGGCACGGAGTCGCACAGCGGCACCACGGTGCGCGCCGGTATGCCCGCCGTGGCCAGCAGGCCCACGGTCAGTGCACCCCCAACGCCAAGGCCGCCACCGCCGCCCCGACACCACCGCCCCAGCCCGACACCAGCAACTCGAAGCCGAGCGGCGGCACCGCGGCCGCCATCGTCGCCCAGACCAGGAGGAGATGCAGGACCGTCAGTGCCCCTCTGCCACTCGTCATGCCCGAACCCTGCCAGTCCGGGTTCCGACGCACATGAGTTCTCCTACTCAGTACCTCGCGTCGCCGGTGGTGCCAGTGCGGGGTGCGCACGCTGCCCCGTCTCGGGGCCGACGTCCGGGTCGGGATCGGCTCAGGCCCTTGCTGACGCCTCCACCAGCGCCCGCATCACCCGCACGTCCTCACCCATCTCCGGATGCCACTGCACCCCCAGCACCCACCCCTCACCGGACGGCAGTTCCAGCGCCTCCACCGTGCCGTCATCCGCGTAGGCCGACGGGACGAGCCCCTCGCCCAGGAGGTCCACGGCCTGGTGGTGATACGACGGCACCGAGGTCTCCTTCGGCACGACCCCGGCGTACAGACTCCCCGGCACGGGCTTGACGGCATGGTTGCCGAAGACGCCCACGACCTCCGCGTGCCCGTCCAGGTGCTGCACCAGCGTCCCCCCGAGGGCGACGTTGAGGAGCTGCATGCCCCGGCAGATGCCCAGCAGCGGCACACCAGCCGCCAGCGCCGCGTCGATCAGGGCCAGCTCCCACACGTCCCGCTCCCGCGCCGGCGGCCCGGTGCGGGGATGCCGCTCGGCGCCGTACCGTACGGGCTCCACATCCGGCCCGCCCGCGATCACCAGCCCGTCCAGCCGTGCCACGGCCGCGGCCGCGTACGCGGGGTCGTCCGGCGGGAGCATCGCGGCCAGGCCGCCCGCCCGCTGCACGAGCCGGGGGTAGCCGACCGGCAGCAGCGCGGCCTCCAGTTCCCACACTCCCCAGCGCGCACCGGACTCCAGATAGGTGCTGACACCGATCAACGGCCTGGCCACCACAACTCCCTCAACAGTCGACGTCTCAGTCCCGTGTCAACTCTGCCTCGGCCGCGGCCAGCGCCGCGAACTCCTCCTCCGGCGCCTTCGCCACCAGTCGCTTTCGGCTGTACAGACCGAAGTACGCGATGGCCACGACGTACACCGCGAGCGCGATGAACGCCGCCGTCACATCAACCAGGAACGTCGCCACCAGCGCCGCACAGGCCAGCACCAGGGCGACGGAGGAGGTCAGCACCCCGCCCGGCGTACGGTACGGCCGCGGCAGCTCCGGCTCGCGGCGGCGCAGCACGATGTGCGACAGGGACATCAGCGCGTAGGAGATGGTCGCGCCGAAGACCGCGATGTTCAGCATCCGGGCGCCGTTCCCGGACACCGCCGCCAGCAGGAAACCGATCGTGCCGGGCACCAGCAGGCCCAGGTACGGCGCCTTGCGGCGGCTGGTCAGCGACAGGAAGCGCGGCAGATAGCCCGCCCGGGACAAGGCGAACAGCTGGCGCGAGCCGGCGTAGATCAGGGAGAAGAACGACGCCACCAGGCCGGCCAGGCCCGCGTAGTTCACGATCCGGCTCAAGGTCGTCGCCTTGCCGTCCGGCTGGAGCGCCTCGACGAGCGGGTTGCCCGCCTCCTGGATCGCGGCGGAGCCGCGGGCTCCCGCCGCCGCGACGAAGGTCACCACCGCCAGCACGACCAGGATGCCC
This sequence comes from Streptomyces sp. NPDC050164, assembly GCF_044459945.1. Classification (NCBI taxonomy): domain Bacteria; kingdom Bacillati; phylum Actinomycetota; class Actinomycetes; order Kitasatosporales; family Streptomycetaceae; genus Streptomyces; species Streptomyces sp. NPDC050164. Next base: position 89,679 of record NZ_JBITJK010000025.1, on the reverse strand, counting down.
ATCGACCAGCGGATCGCCTTCGGCAGCGTACGGGCCGGGTCCCTCGTCTCCTCGGCGGCCAGCGGCACGCCCTCGACGCCCAGGAAGAACCACATGCCGAAGGGGAACGCCGCCCAGATGCCGAGCAGGCCGAACGGGAGCCAGGAGTTCGACCCCGCGGCGGAGGAGTCGACCGGGATGTCGTCCAGCGAGGCGAGCGAGAAGTCGGGCAGTGCCGCCAGCGCGAACACGATCAGGGCGACCACCGCGATGCCTGTGACGACGAAGCTGAAGCGCAGCGCCTCGCCCACGCCCCAGAGGTGGATGCCGAGGAAGATCGCGAAGCAGACCAGGTACATCGGCCAGCCTGACTCCAGGCCGAACAGGCCCAGCGACTCGACGTAGTCGCCGATGAAGATGACGATGGCGGCGGGCGCGAGGACGTACTCGATGAGGATCGCCGTACCGGTCAGGAAGCCGCCCCACGGGCCGAGCGCCCGCCGGGCGAAGCCGTAGCCGCCGCCCGCCGTCGGCAGGATCGAGGACAGCTCGGCGAGGGCGAAGACCATGCACGCGTACATCGCGCCCATGAGCACCATGGCGATCGCGAGGCCCCCGAAGCCGCCTTCGGCCAGGCCGAAGTTCCAGCCCGAGTAGTCGCCGGAGACGACGTAGGCGACGCCGAGGCCGGTCAGCAGCACCCAGCCGGCGCTGCCGCGGCGCAGTGCCCTGCGTTCCAGATAGTCGTCCGCCTGCACGGCGGCGGGTGTGCTGGTGGATTCCTGGGACATGGGCAGGCTCCCCACGGGAGGCGGACACGGGGTCGAGAGGGTTCGACCCAATGGAATGGATCCATACCTTTGCCGTGTCCGCTACGGGAAGGCAATACCCCTGCGTTAATCACCAGTAAATCCTCGCAACGCCGGGACCCGTCCCGGCTCAGCCCAGGAAGCCGCGCAGCAGCGCCGCCGTCCCCGCGCAGTGCTCCCGCATCATCTCCCGTGCCCCGTCCGCGTCCCGGTCCAGCACCGCCTCCACCAGGGCGGTGTGCTGCCGCTGCGAGTGCTCCAGGTTGCGCACGAGCAGCGGGATGCAGTCGAGCAGGTCGTTGACCGTGGCCCGTACCGCCGCGTACTGCGCGGTCAGCGTCGGCGAGCCGCACAGCTCGGTCAGCGTGAGATGCAGCAGGGTGTCCTGCCGCCGGTAGTCGCCCAGCGGCGCGTCGTGCGTGCGGGACAGCGCCTGACGCAGCCGCGCCTCCTGCTCGTCCGACAGGCCGTGTGTGGCGCACAGCCCCGCCGCGCCCACCTCCAGCACCTCCCGGAACCGCAGCATGTCCTCTATGTCGACCTCGGCGATCCGGCGCCGCAACTCGTCCTCGCCGCCGGCGTCGTTGCGCGGCAGCACGAACGTGCCGCCGTACCGGCCCCGCCGCGACTCCACCAGCCCCTGGTCCTGGAGCACCTTCAGCACCTCGCGCAGCGTCACCCGGCTGATCCCCAGCCGCTCCGCCAGCTCCCGCTCGGCCGGCAGCCGCCCACCCCCCGGCACCAGGCCCAGCCGTACGACCTGGAGGATCTGCTCCAGCGCCTCCTCGAAGCCGTTGCCCGCGCGCACCGGCCGCAGCACCGGTGTCAGCCCGTCCCGCACCTCGCCGCCAGCTTCCTCCGGCATGTGGCCGTACCCCCTTCCCAAGCAATGGTTCTCCGCAATACCTTATGGCTTCCGGTGGATCCAAGGAGCCAAGGAGGCCCTCCCGTGGCAGACCGCACACCCCCGTTGAGCGTCGAGGAACTGCACGCCCTCGTCGCGGGCGGTGAGATCGACACTGTCGTCCTGGCCTTCCCCGACATGCAAGGGCGGCTCCAGGGCAAGCGGTTCGCCGCGCGCTTCTTCCTCGACGAGGTGCTCAAGCACGGCACCGAGGGCTGCAACTACCTGCTAGCCGTCGACACCGAGATGAACACCGTCGACGGCTACGCGATGTCCTCCTGGGACCGCGGCTACGGCGACTTCGCCATGCACCCGGACCTGGCCACCCTGCGCCGCGTCCCCTGGAACGAGGGCACGGCCATGCTCCACGCCGACCTCGCCTGGAACGACGGCTCGCCCGTGGTCGCCGCTCCCCGCCAGATCCTGCGCCGCCAGCTGGAGCGCCTCGCCGAACTCGGCTACACCGCGCAGGTCGGCACCGAGCTGGAGTTCATCGTCTTCAAGGACACCTACGAACAGGCCTGGGACGCGGGCTACAGAGGCCTGACCCCGGCCAACCAGTACAACATCGACTACTCGGTCCTCGGCACCGGCCGCATCGAGCCCCTGCTGCGCCGCATCCGCAACGAGATGGCGGCCGCCGGCCTCACCGTCGAGTCCGCCAAGGGCGAGTGCAACCCCGGCCAGCACGAGATCGTCTTCCGCTACGACGAGGCCCTGGTCACCTGCGACCAGCACGCCGTCTACAAGACCGGCGCCAAGGAGATCGCCGCCCAGGAGGGCGTGTCGATCACCTTCATGGCCAAGTACAACGAGCGCGAGGGCAACTCCTGCCACATCCACCTCTCGCTCACCGACGCGGACGGCAACAACGCCATGGCAGGGGACGGCGAAGGCGGCATGTCGGACGTCATGCGCCACTTCCTCGCCGGCCAGCTCGCCGCCCTGCGTGACTTCTCCCTCCTGTACGCGCCCAACATCAACTCCTACAAGCGGTTCCAGCCGGGCTCCTTCGCCCCGACCGCCGTCGCCTGGGGCCACGACAACCGCACCTGCGCGCTGCGCGTGGTCGGCCACGGCCGCTCGATGCGCTTCGAGAACCGGCTGCCCGGCGGCGACGTCAACCCCTACCTCGCCGTGGCCGGGCTGGTCGCGGCCGGACTGCATGGCATCGAGCAGAAGCTGGAACTGCCCGAGCCCTGCCCCGGCAACGCCTACTCCGGCGACTTCCCCCACGTCCCCACCACCCTGCGCGAGGCCGCCGAGCTCTGGGAGAACAGCCCCGTGGCCAAGGCCGCCTTCGGCGACGAGGTCGTCGCGCACTACCGCAACATGGCGCGCGTCGAACTGGACGCCTTCGACGCCGCGGTGACCGACTGGGAGCTGCGCCGCTCCTTCGAACGTCTGTGAGGCCCCTCTTGTCCTCCGAGCACCTTCTTGAAGTACTGAACCCCGCGACCGAGGAGGTCGTCGCCGCCGTCGCCGGGGCGAGCCCGGCCGACGTCGACGCGGCCGTCACCCACGCCGCCAGGGCACAGCGGATCTGGGCCGCCCTCGCCCCCGGCGACCGCGCCCGGCTGCTGCGCCGCTTCGCGGCCACCGTCGACGAGCACCTGGAGGAACTGGCCCGCCTGGAGGTCCGCGAGGCCGGGCACCTCATCGGCAACGCCCGCTGGGAGGCCGGCAACGTCCGCGACCTGCTGGACTACGCGGCCGGGGGAGTGGAGCGGCTCACCGGCAGGCAGATCCCGGTACCCGGCGGACTCGACGTCACGATCCTCGAACCGCTCGGCGTCGTCGGCGTGATCGCGCCCTGGAACTTCCCCATGCCGATCGCCGCCTGGGGCACGGCCCCCGCCCTCGCGGCCGGGAACGCGGTCCTCCTCAAGCCCGCCGAGACCACCCCGCTCACCGCGCTGCGACTCGCCGAACTCGCCCTGGAGGCAGGGCTCCCGGAGCACCTCTTCCAGGTCCTGCCCGGACACGGCGACATCACCGGCGACGCGCTGGTGCGCCACCCCGGCGTCGCCAAGATCGTCTTCACCGGCTCCACCAGGACCGGCCGGCGGGTCGCGGCGCTCGGCGCCGAGCAGATCAAGCCGGTCACCCTCGAACTCGGCGGCAAGAGCCCGAACATCGTCTTCGCCGACTCCGACCTGAAGGCCGCCGTCGACCCCTTCTCCTTCCTGGACAACACCGGCCAGGACTGCTGCGCCCGCACCCGCATCCTGGTCCAGGAGACGGTGTACGACGAGGTCCGCGAGCTGCTCGCCGAGACGCTGGCCGCCGTGGTGGTGGGCGACCCGGCCGACGAGAAGACGCAGATGGGCCCGCTGATCTCCCGGCAGCAGCTCGACCGCGTCCGGGGCTTCGTGCCCGAGGACGCCCCGGCCCTGCGGGGCAGCGCACCCGAGGGGCCCGGCTTCTGGTTCCCGCCGACCGTGCTCACCGGCGAGCGGCCCGACTCGGCGGCGGCGTGCGAGGAGATCTTCGGCCCGGTCGCCGTCCTGCTGCCCTTCACCGACGAGGCCGACGCGATCCGGCTCGCCAACGACACCCCGTACGGCCTCTCCGGCTCCATCTGGACCCGGGACGTCGGCCGCGCACTGCGCGTCTCCCAGGCCGTCCGCGCCGGCAACCTGTCGGTCAACTCCCACGCCAGCGTCCGCTACTGGACCCCGTTCGGCGGTTACAAGCAGTCGGGCGTCGGCCGCGAGCTCGGCCCCGAGGCCCTGGCCGCCTTCACCGAAACCAAGAACGTCTTCATCAGCACGGAAGGCCCCGCACAGTGACCTCTCAGGAAAGCATCTGCCGCAGGCTGGTCGGCCGCAGCGCCGTCGTCACCGGAGCCGGCAGCGGCATCGGCCTCGCCGCCGCCCGCCGTCTCGCCTCCGAGGGGGCGCACGTCGTCTGCGGTGACGTAGACGAGGCACGCGGCAAGGCGGCCGCCGAGGAGACCGGCGGCATCTTCGTGAAGGTGGACGTCACCGACCCCGAGCAGGTCGAGGCCCTCTTCAAGACCGCCTACGACACCTACGGCAGCGTCGACATCGCCTTCAACAACGCCGGCATCTCCCCGCCCGACGACGACTCCATCCTGGAGACCGGCCTGGAGGCCTGGAAGCGCGTCCAGGAGGTCAACCTCACCTCCGTCTACCTCTGCTGCAAGGCCGCCATCCCGTACATGCAGCGCCAGGGCAGGGGCTCGATCATCAACACGGCGTCCTTCGTGGCGAGGATGGGCGCGGCCACCAGCCAGATCTCGTACACGGCCTCCAAGGGCGGCGTCCTCGCCATGTCCCGTGAGCTGGGAGTGCAGTTCGCCCGGGATGGCATCCGGGTCAACGCCCTGTGCCCCGGGCCGGTCAACACCCCGCTCCTCCAGGAGCTGTTCGCCAAGGACCCGGAGCGCGCCGCGCGCCGCCTGGTGCACATCCCGCTGGGCCGGTTCGCCGAGGCCGAGGAGATCGCCGCCGCCGTGGCCTTCCTCGCCAGCGACGACTCCTCCTTCGTGAACGCCACCGACTTCCTGGTCGACGGCGGGATCGCGGGGGCGTACGTCACACCCCTGTAATAGCCGTGTCCGGACGGCCGGGATCTCGCTCTACAGTGCCGGGATGAGCATGACGCCACCGCCCGGCTGGTATCCCGACCCGCACGGCCCGCATCTGCAACGCTGGTGGGACGGCACGGCCTGGACCGAGCACCGCCGTGCGCCCGAGGTCCCCACGAGCCCGGTGCCTCCGCCCCCGGGCGGCGGCACCGGGCGCGCGAAGGCCGTCGCCCTCATCGCCGCCGGCGCCGTCCTCGTCGCGGCGATCGTCACCGGAGCCGTAGTGCTGAGCGGCGACGACGGTGACGGGGCGGAGACGAGGACGGCGCCGACGCCCGCGCCCCCGGCCACGACCGGCCCGCCGCAGACGACTCCCGAGGCGTCCGCGTCGACGTCCGAGCCGTCCGCCGACGACCCGGCCGTCGTCGAGGACCAGCTCAACGGCGTCACCTTCCCGCTCCTCGACGGCTGGGTCCGGCCGCAGCACGTGGCCCAGGACGACGTCGTCATGACGACCGACGGCACCTACGACTGCCCCGGCGGCGTCGGCCTGTGCCGTCACGGCCTCGTCTTCTCCCGCACGGTGACCGAGAACGACGAGAAGTCCCCCGAGGCCCTCGCCAAGGCGGACATCAAGGACGCGGCCGACGAGGCCTACGACCACGACAAACTCGGCCGTGAGCTCTACGGGGGCATCGAGTCGCACCAGCTCGTCAAGTCCGGGCCGGTCGCGGTGGCCGGCCGCGCCGGGTACCTCGTGCGCTGGCGCGTGCGGACCGCCAAGGGGCCGGGCGGCTACGTCCAGTCGCTCGTCTTCCCCTCCAGCGTCGGCACCGAGTCGCCCGTCCTCGTCCGCTACGTCTTCGACGCGGGCGAGGACGGACCGCCGCTCGCCGACATGGACCGCATCACCAAGGGCATCCGGCCGTTCGGCGACGCGGACACGGGCGGCGGCGTGGGCAGCAGCATCGGCCCCGCGGACTGATTCCCTGACGGCTGCCGGGTTACAGGAACGTGTGGCCCTCGCCGCGGTACGTCGGCACGGCCGCCGTCACCGCGTCGCCCTCGACCAGGTGCAGTACATCGAACCGCTCGCACAGCTCACCGGCCTTCGCGTGCCGGAACCACACCTTGTCACCGATCAGCAGGTCGTCGGCGGGCGAGCCGAGCAGCGGCGTCTGCACCTCACCGGCCCCCTCCTGAGGGTCGTAGCGCAGTCCCTGAGGCAGATACGGCACGGGCAGCCGGTCGGGCCCGGCCGCGCCCGAGGCGGGGTACCCGCCACCGAGGACCGTCACGACCCCGACGCCCGGCCGCCGTACGACGGGCTGGGCGAAGAGGGCAGCCGGACGGCCGCTGAACGACGTGTAGTTGTCGAACAGCCGCGGCACGTACAGCCCCGACCCGGCGCCGATCTCGGTCACCGCGTCCTCGGCAGCCGTGTGCTGCACCGAGCCGGTGCCGCCGCCGTTGACGAACTCCAGCCCCGGCACGACGGCCCGCACCGCGCGCACCACCTCCGCGCGCCGCTCGGCGAGTTCACGCTTGGCGGCGGCCTGCATCAGCCGGACGGCACGGGACCGCAGCGGCCGCCCCGCCACCGCGTCCCCGACACCGGCGACATGCCCCTCGTACGCCATGATCCCCACGAGCTCGAAGCCCGGCCGCCGGGCCACGGCCCGCGCCACCTCGGCGACCTGGGCGGGGGAGTGCAGCGGCGAACGCCGAGCCCCGACCCGCACCCGCCCGCCGAGCAGCTTCAAGGAGGTGTCCAACTCCAGGCAGACACGCACGACTTCACGCCCACCGCCCCGCGAAGCGTCGATCAGATCGAGCTGGGCGACGTCGTCGACCATCACGGTCACGGCGGCGGCGAGCTTGGGATCACCGGCGAGTTCGGCGTACGCGGCCCGGTCGGCGGACGGGTAGGCGAGCAGCACGTCGTCGAACCCCGACCGGGCCAGCCACAGCGACTCGGCGAGGGTGAACGACATGATTCCCGCGAAACCGTCCCGGGCCAGGACGCGTTCCAGCAGCGCCCGGCACCGCACGGACTTGCTGGCGACCCGGACGGGCTTGCCCCCGGCGCGACGGACCAGATCGGCGGCATTGGCGTCGAAGGCGTCCAGGTCCACGATCGCTACAGGGGCGTCGAGATGGGCGGTGGCCCGGTCGTAACGGGCCCGGTCGGAGGCGCGCGCAGTCATGGACGCAGCCTGCCAGACAGGATTACCGCAGGGTAGGGGGACGTTCCGGGCAGATGCCCCGGGCTCGTGGACTGGTTCCCGTTCGCGCAGGAACAAGCCGTAGAGTGACGCGCACGTACGGCGGAGCGGCGCCGGCCGGACTTCCGCGCTGGGATGACGCTCCATCCGTACGGGTATGTGTGCCCGGGACGACTCAGTGCCGGGCCTCGGGCAGGACGACACCGGCCCGCGCAGCACGCAGCGGCCCGGGCATGAGGAAACGGGGGGTGCATGAGCACGGAAGCACGGCGTGCCTCTTTCCCCCCACGCCCCGGCACCCCGCCACGCCCTTCGCACCCACCGGCCTCGCCCGAGGACGCCCAGGCGGCATCCTCCGGCACGGACACGGGTGACACACCGTCGGTTGTGGACGACCGGGGGCGTTCCGGCGTCCGTGGGCCGAGTGCGGGTACGGCAGGAAGGCCGACCGCGGGTACGCGGCGCCCGTCGCCGGAGCAGGACACGGACCCGTCAGGGTCAGCTGCCGCCGGGCAGGAAAAGGGCGCTCGGGGCGGTGGCGCGACCTCCGGCGGGGCCGACGGCTCGAACGGCCGCCCCCGTTTCCCCAGCTTCGGCGACACCAAGGCCCGGCGTACCGAGCCCGCCGCACCCCCGCGTACCGAGCCCGCCGCCCCGCCCCCGCCCCGCGCTTCCGACCGCTTCCCGGACATGCGGCCCGGCATCGGCCGAGTGACGCGACCCGAGTCGGACAGGCCGTCCGCACCACCGGACGCCGCCCCTCCGCGACCGCGTCACCTTCCCACGCCGGGCCCGTCCGGCCGGTCGGGGCGTTCGGACGCTCCGGCCGGGGCTTCGCCGGAGACGGCAGGCCGGCCGGCGTACGTCCCCACGCCACGCCGCACCGGCGCCCCCGCGGAGAACTCCTCGGAGACGACCGCCCGCCTGCGACCGGTCCCCGCCGACCCGTCCCCCGCAAAGCGAGCCGAGCGCCCGTCCTCCGAGCCTGCCGAATCCTTCGTCCGCCCCGGTTCCGCCCGGCCCGGTGTTCCGCCGCGCCCCTCGCGCGAGCCGCAGGTCGGCGCCGACGCCGACACCGGTGCCACCACCGGGCGTGGCATGCGCGTGCCCTCGCCGCCCGCCCACCGGCCCGCCGCACACCGGCAGGCCACCCCGAACCCCACCCACGTCTCTCCCGACCCGTCCCTCTCCTGGAGCGCCCTGCCCCCCGGCCCCGCTCCCGCCGGCCCACGACCCGTCGTGTCCTTCGGGGAGCCCGAGGGATACGACGCCGACGCGCGACCCCGGCCGCTGGGGCGGCGCGGTGCGTCCCAGGCCGCCGCTGCCGCCGTCTGTCTCGTGCTCGGGCTCGGGCTCATCTCGGGCGCGGTCACCGGGAGCTGGCTCGTGGGGGACTCCGGGCAGGAGGGCTCGCGCAGCACCTTCACCGCGGCCGGAAGCCTCTGGCACAGCGTTCCCGTCGACCAGTTGTTCCCGCCCACCGTGCAGGGCCAGGGCGCGGGCCCCGGCGGAGCGGACCGCACCTGGACCCGTATCGCCGTCGCCCCGGACAGCGGCTGCAAGGACGCCTTCGACCCCCTGCTGCGCAAGGCCCTCGCCCCCGTCGGCTGCGAACGCCTCCTGCGCGCCACCTACACCGACGCCACCGAGAGCTACGTGATCACCGTCGGCCTGCTCTTCACCAAGGCCGACGCCCCGGGCATGACCTCCCTCGCGAACCGTTTCCGCAAGGAGCGCCTGGACCGCCGCAGCGACCTGATGCCCCTGCCGTACGCCGCGAAGGGCACGCCCGCCGCCGACTTCGGCCCGGAGCAGCGCGCCTCCTGGACCGTCTCCGTGCTGACCGAGGCCCCGGTCGTCGTCTACGCCGTCTCCGGCTGGGCCGACGGCCGTACCGTCGACGACCCGCAGCCCGCCGAGGACGCCATGAAGTCCGGCGCCACCACCGCCCCCGCCCAGGCGGGCCTCGGCAACGAGGCACAGGGCCTCGCCGACCGCGTCGAACGCGGCCTGCGCAAGAACGTCCGCTCGGCCACGGAGCAGCCGTCGTGAAAGCCACCAGGAACCCGGCCGGCAAAGCCGCCAGGGTCGGCCGGTCCGCGGCGCTGAGCGTCCTGCTCGCCGCCGGCCTCGTCCTCCTGCCCTCCACCACCGCCCACGCCGACGGCATCCGCGCCCAGCAATGGGCCCTGGAGGCCATGCACACGCAGGAGGCCTGGCAGACGACGAAGGGCGAGGGCGTCACCGTCGCCGTCCTGGACACCGGCGTCGAGGCCGACCACCCCGACCTGATCGGCAACGTCCTCACCGGCGAGGACCTGGTCGGCTTCGGAGCCGAACCCGGCGACCGCGCCTGGGCCCGGCACGGCACCGCCATGGCCGGCATCATCGCCGGGCACGGACACGGCCCGGGCAACGCAGACGGCGTCCTCGGCATCGCCCCCGAGGCGAAGATCCTCCCCGTCCGCGTGATCCTGGAGGACGGCGACCCCTCCCGCGCCAAGGCCCGCAGCACCCGCGGCAACGCCCTCGCCGACGGCATCCGCTGGGCCGCCGACCACGGCGCCGACGTCATCAACCTCTCCCTCGGCGACGACTCCGCCTCCGCGCACCCGGAACCCGCCGAGGACCAGGCCATCCAGTACGCCCTGAAGAAGGGCGTGGTCGTCGTCGCCTCCGCCGGCAACGGCGGCGAGAAGGGCGACCGCATCTCCTACCCGGCCGCCTATCCGGGCGTCATCGCCGCCACCGCCGTCGACCGCTCCGGAACCCGCGCCCCCTTCTCCACCCGCCGCTGGTACGCCACCGTCAGCGCCCCCGGCGTCGACGTCGTCATCGCCGACCCCGACCGCAAGTACTACGAGGGCTGGGGCACCAGTGCCGCCGCCGCCTTCGTCTCCGGCGCCGCCGCCCTGGTCAGGGCCGCCCACCCCGATCTGACCCCGGCCCAGATCAAGTCGCTCCTCGAGGACACCGCCCGCAGCGCCCCCGTCGGGGGCCGCGACGACTCCCGGGGCTTCGGCTTCGTCGACCCGGCCGCCGCCATCAAGGCCGCCGACCGGCTGAAGCCGCAGGGCCTGCGCTCGGCGGCGTACGGCGCGAAGTACTTCGGCAGCGGCCCGGACGCCACCGGCTCCGGCGGCGGCACCGCGGACTGGGCCGCCCCCCTGGCGGGCGGTGCCGGCGGTGTCCTGCTGGTTGCGGCCGTGGTCTTGTGGCGCGGCCGCCGCGCGATCCAGGACGACTTCTAGCCGCCGGGCGGGAGGACCTTTGGCCGCCGGGCGCGAGGACCTCTGGCCGACGGCCACCAGGCCCGCCCGCCGAAGCCGCGCCACCCGGCCTATAGGGTCGACGACCGTGGCGAACAAGAACATCCCCGACTCCGGCTTCTCCGACGACGACGGCTCCGCCGACCCCCGGCTGAGCGCGGCACTCGCCGCCTGGTCCGAGGACCGCGGTGCCGTCGGGCCGGTCCTCGACGCCCTCAAGGGCGCCCGGCTGCTCGTCCCCGTCGTGGCCGTGCTCGGCGAGGTCGAGGAGGACGAGCGGGGACTGCGCCGCGAGAAGACCAGCGACATGGCCGTACCGACGCTGAAGGCCGGGAACCGCACCGCCCTCCCCGCCTTCACCTCCACCGACTCCCTCGCCCGCTGGGACCCGGCGGCCCGACCCGTCGCCGTCCCCCTGCACCAGGCCCTCCAGGCCGCCGCGCACGAGAAGGCGGACACGGTCGTGCTCGACCTGGCCGGGCCCGTGCCCTTCGAACTGACCGGCTCCGCCCTGCTCGCCCTCGCGGAGGGCCGTACGACCACCGACCCGCTCGCCGACCCGGCCGTCGTCGGGGCCGTACGCGAGGCCGTGGCCGCCGAGCCCGCCGTCCTGCGCGCCCACCTCGGCCCGGGCCAGGCCGACGGCACGCTCGCCCTGGTCCTGGACCCCTCCGCCGCCCCCGCCGAAGCCGCCCGGGCTCTCGCCCGGCGGCTCGCCGCCGACGAGACACTCAGGGCCCGCCTGGTGCGCGGCCTCGACCTGGCACTGCTGCCGGCCGGGGCGACGCCACCGGGCGAGCCCTTGTTCGTACGCTGACGGTCGAGCTAGCCGTAGACCGGGCCCGTGTACTTCTCGCCCGGGCCCTTGCCCGGCTCGTCCGGGACGAGCGACGCCTCGCGGAACGCCAGCTGGAGCGACTTCAGGCCGTCGCGCAGGGGCGCCGCGTGGAACGAGCTGATCTCGGTGGTGGACGCGTCCAGCAGGCCGGCCAGCGCGTGCACCAGCTTGCGGGCCTCGTCCAGGTCCTTGTGCTTGTCGCCCTCCTCGGTCAGACCGAGCTTCACCGCGGCGGCGCTCATCAGGTTGACGGCGACCGTCACGATCACCTCGACCGCCGGGACCTCGGCGATGTCACGGGCCATGGCGTCGAAGTCGGGGGACTCAGGAGGGGTCTCACTCATGCCCCCACGATAGGCGCAGGCCGGGCGTGCGCCGTACCAGGCCCCGAGGCGTCACAATTAGCCGTTCCTGGCCATTGCTGGTAATCTCGTGTAACGACCGGTCGGACCCGCATGCCTCGCGGCCCGCGAGCCCGACCCACAAGTGGAGGCTTTCGAACTCCCACCTGACCGCCCCCAGGGCGGCGGGTCACCGGTCAGACGGTCCCGTCCCAGCGGCGGCGATCCGTCCGAAAGCGCGCCCCGCGGCTCCCCGCGGCGGTGCTCCGGTAGTTCGAGGAGCCCCGCCTGGGAATCGTCCGGGGCATTTTTTGTGCTTCGGCGCGGTTAGGTCTATCGAACAGAGACGTTACGCGGCCGTCCGCCAGACCGTCGCGTGGTGCTACCGAGGAGGATCCATCAGCGCCGAGCCCCGCATCAACGACCGGATTCGCGTTCCCGAGGTGCGACTTGTCGGTCCCAGTGGCGAGCAGGTGGGCATCGTCCCCCTGGCCAAGGCACTGGAGCTTGCGCAGGAGTACGACCTGGACCTGGTCGAGGTCGCGGCGAACGCCCGTCCGCCCGTGTGCAAGCTCATGGACTACGGGAAGTTCAAGTACGAGTCGGCCATGAAGGCCCGTGAGGCGCGCAAGAACCAGGCGCACACGGTCATCAAGGAGATGAAGCTCCGGCCGAAGATCGACCCGCACGACTATGACACCAAGAAGGGTCACGTCGTCCGGTTCCTCAAGCAGGGCGACAAGGTCAAGATCACGATCATGTTCCGTGGTCGCGAGCAGTCCCGGCCCGAGCTGGGCTACCGACTGCTCCAGCGGCTCGCGGAGGACGTCCAGGATCTCGGTTTCGTCGAGTCGAACCCGAAGCAGGACGGCCGAAACATGATCATGGTCCTCGGTCCGCACAAGAAGAAGACCGAGGCGATGGCCGAGGCTCGCCAGGCGCAGGAAGCCCGCAAGGCGGAGGCGAAGGCCAACCCCGGCCGTTCGCAGAACGCCGCGGACGCCGACGTCGACGCGGACGCCGATGCGCCGGCCGAGGAGCCCGCAGAGGCGTGACCCCCGGGACGCCAGTCCCAGGAAGCAACCGAAACAAGACGACGCTCCACCGTGCCCGGTTTTCGCGACCGGGCACCGGAGCGCCACCGACGAGGAGAGAACGGCGCTATGCCGAAGAACAAGTCGCACAGCGGTGCCCGCAAGCGCTTCAAGATCACCGGCTCCGGCAAGGTGCTCCGCGAGCGTGCCGGCAAGCGCCACCTGCTCGAGCACAAGTCGTCCCGCGTGACGCGTCGCCTCACCGGCAACGCCGAGATGGCCCCGGGCGACGCCGCGAAGATCAAGAAGCTTCTCGGCAAGTGACGCCCCGGCGTGTGAGCGCCGCACGTCAGGACCGGGACCCAATCGATTTCGGGCCGTGTGAAGACCACCGCGGCCCCGCTACAAGGAGTTAAAAAGTGGCACGCGTCAAGCGGGCAGTGAACGCCCACAAGAAGCGTCGGGCGATCCTCGAGCAGGCCTCCGGCTACCGCGGTCAGCGTTCGCGCCTGTACCGCAAGGCCAAGGAGCAGGTCACCCACTCGCTGGTCTACAACTACAACGACCGCAAGAAGCGCAAGGGTGACTTCCGTCAGCTGTGGATCCAGCGCATCAACGCCGCTGCCCGCGCCAACGGCATGACCTACAACCGTTTCATCCAGGGTCTGAAGGCCGCGAACGTCGAGGTCGACCGCAAGATCCTGGCCGAGCTGGCCGTCAACGACGCCGGTGCGTTCGCCGCGCTCGTCGAGGTCGCCCAGAAGGCGCTGCCGAGCGACGTCAACGCCCCCAAGGCGGCCTGACGCCGGCTCTGAGCCGATGTGACTGAAGGACCCGCAGGCCCGAGGCCTGCGGGTTCTGCTGTGCAGCCAGTGAGAAAGCGAACAGGATGTCCCCTGCCACCCCCGAGCTCATCTCTCCCCGCTCTCCGCGCGTCCTGGCCGCCCGGCGCCTGGCCAAGCGGAACTTCCGGGGCAAGGAGCGGCTGTTCCTCGCGGAGGGGCCGCAGGCGGTACGGGAGGCGGCCGGGCACCGGGACGGGGGCGTGGCCACGCTCGTGGAGCTGTTCGCCACGCTGGAGGCCGCCGAGCGCTACGCCGACATCGTGGGGGCGGCCCGGGACGCCGGCGCCCGGGTGCACCTCGCCTCCGAGCAGGTCATCGCCGACATCTCCACCACCGTCACCCCGCAGGGCCTCGTCGGTGTCTGCCGCTTCCTCGACACGCCCTTCGAGGAGGTCCTCGCGGCGCGCCCCCGGCTCGTCGCCCTCCTCGCCAACGTCCGTGACCCCGGCAACGCCGGGACCGTGCTGCGCTGCGCCGACGCCGCCGGTGCCGAGGCCGTCGTCCTGACCGACGCCTCCGTCGACGTGTACAACCCCAAGGCCGTCCGCGCCTCCGTCGGCTCCCTGTTCCACCTGCCCGTCGCCGTCGGCGTCCCCGTGGAGCAGGCGGTCGAAGGGCTGCGGGCCGCCGGTGTGCGAGTCCTCGCCGCAGACGGGGCCGGTGACCGCGACCTCGACGACGAGCTCGACAAGGGCACCATGGGCGGGCCGACCGCCTGGGTCTTCGGGAACGAGGCCTGGGGCCTCCCGGAGGAGACCCGCGCCCTCACGGACGCCGTCGTGCGGGTCCCGATCCACGGGAAGGCCGAGAGCCTGAACCTCGCCACCGCCGCCGCCGTATGTCTCTATGCGTCGGCGCGTGCACAGCGCGCCGCCGGAGGGTGCCGCTCCGTCACCGGGAACTAGTAGGGTGACCAGCTCAGGGACCCCTCTGCGGAGCCTTGGAGGTGGGGTACGGGGATGAGCGTCGGCACGAGCAGCGCACCGGGGGCCCAGGACGCCGGGAGCCCGCCCGCCGCGTCCCGGCCACCCGGTGATCTCGCCGACCTCGGCATCGACCCCGACATGCTGCCCGACGGACTCGTCGTCGCCGACGAGCAGGGCCGGGTCATCTGCTTCAACGCAGCCGCCGAGCGCATCACCGCCGTCCGCGCCCGGGACGCCCTCGGACAGCGCCTGGAGAAGGCCCTGCCATTAGAGGATCTGGAGGGGCGCCGCTGGTGGCAGCTGACCGACCCGTACGGCGGTCTCGCGATCCGGGTCGGACAGCCCGAGCGCAACCTCCTCCTCCCCGGCGGCCGTGAGGTGCTGGTCTCCGCGCGCTACGTCCGCACCCGGCCCACCGGTCCCGTCCGGCGCCTCGTCGTCACCCTGCGCGACACCGAGGCCCGCCGCCGCACCGAACGCAGCCACGCCGAGCTGATCGCCACCGTCGCCCACGAGCTGCGCTCCCCGCTCACCTCCGTCAAGGGCTTCACCGCCACCCTGCTCGCCAAGTGGGAACGCTTCACCGACGACCAGAAGCGGCTGATGCTGGAGACCGTCGACGCCGACGCCGACCGGGTCACCCGGCTCATCGCCGAGCTGCTGGACATCTCGCGGATCGACTCCGGCCGGCTGGAGGTGCGGCGCCAGCCCGTCGACATCGGCGCCGCCGTCGGACGGCACATCCAGGCCTACGTCGCCGCCGGGCTGCCCGCCGACCGGTTCCTGCTGCGCGTCCAGCAGCCGCTGCCCGATCTGTGGGCCGACCCCGACAAGATCGACCAGGTGCTCAGCAACCTCCTGGAAAATGCCGTGCGGCACGGCGAGGGAACTGTCACGATCGACATCACGGCCACGGCGTCCCTCCGCGAGGGCGAGTACGCCGAGAACGCAGCCACGTCGGTCACGGTGAGCGACGAGGGGCCCGGCATTCCGGAGGAGTCCATGAACCGCGTCTTCACCCGCTTCTGGCGGGGCAGCAAGCGCGGTGGCACGGGCCTCGGGCTCTACATCGTCAAGGGCATCGTCGAAGCCCACGGCGGCGCCATCACGGTCGGCCGCGCGCCGGGCGCCGGTGCCGAGTTCCGATTTACGTTGCCCGTGGCGGCTCCGGCGTATCTCGCCTGAGGACCACGGGCGCATTCGTATACCTCCACCCCGTTAGACTCGGCCATTGGCACCTTTGTGTCCCGCAGACGGCCATCGGAGTCGGTGACGGGGACCTTCAGCCAGCCAATCGGAAGCACGGGAAGAGATGTCGGCACCGAATAAGTCGTACGACCCTGTAGAGGTCGAGGCGTTGAAACCGGAAGAGATCGAGCGCATGCGGGACGAGGCGCTCGCCGCCTTCGCCGCCGCGGACTCCCTCGACGCGCTCCACGAGGCCAAGGTCGCCCACACCGGCCCCGCCTCCCCGCTGGCCCTCGCCAACCGCGAGATCGGCGCCCTGCCCCCGCACGCCAAGGCCGACGCCGGCAAGCGCGTCGGGCAGGCCCGCGGCGCCGTGAACAAGGGCCTCGCCGCCCGCCAGGCGGAACTGGAGGCCGAGCGGGACGCGCGCGTGCTGGTCGAGGAGGCGGTGGACGTCACGCTGCCCTACGACCGCGTACCGGCCGGCGCCCGGCACCCGCTCACCACGATGATGGAGCGGGTCGCGGACGTCTTCGTGGCCATGGGCTACGAGGTCGCCGAGGGGCCCGAGGCCGAGGCGGAGTGGTTCAACTTCGACGCCCTCAACTTCCTGCCCGACCACCCGGCCCGGCAGATGCAGGACACGTTCTTCGTGCAGGGCCCCAAGGGCACCGAGGAGTCCGGCTCCGGCGTCGTCCTGCGCACGCACACCTCCCCGGTCCAGGCCCGTGCCCTGCTCGACCGTGAGCTGCCGGTCTACATCGTCTGCCCCGGCCGGGTGTTCCGCACCGACGAGCTGGACGCCACGCACACGCCCGTCTTCCACCAGATCGAGCTGCTCGCGATCGACGAGGGCCTGACCATGGCAGACCTCAAGGGCACCATGGACCACATGGTCCAGGCCCTGTTCGGCGCGGACATGAAGACCCGGCTGCGGCCGGCCTACTTCCCCTTCACCGAGCCGAGCGCCGAGATGGACATGCTCTGCTACGTCTGCAAGGGCGAGTCCGCCGGCAACCCCGACCGGCCCTGCCGCACCTGCTCGTCCGAGGGCTGGATCGAGCTCGGCGGCTGCGGCATGGTCAACCCGCGGGTGCTCACCGCCTGCGGCGTCGACCCCGAGAAGTACAGCGGTTTCGCCTTCGGGTTCGGCATCGAGCGGATGCTGATGTTCCGCCACAACGTCGAGGACATGCGAGACATGGTCGAGGGTGACGTCCGGTTCACCCGGCCGTTCGGGATGGAGATCTGATGCGGGTCCCGCTTTCTTGGCTGCGGGAGTACGTCGACCTGCCGGCGACTCAGACCGGCCGGGACGTCCAGGCCAAGCTCATTTCGGCCGGTCTGGAGGTCGAGACCGTCGAGCAGCTCGGCGCCGACCTCAAGGGCCCCTTGGTGGTGGGCCAGGTGGCGACCATCGAGGAACTGACGGAGTTCAAGAAGCCGATCCGCTTCTGCACCGTCGACGTCGGCCAGGCCAACGGCACCGGTGAGCCCCAGGAGATCGTCTGCGGCGCCCGCAACTTCGCCGTCGGCGACAAGGTCGTCGTGGCCCTGCCCGGCGCCGTCCTGCCCGGTGACTTCCAGATCGCCGAGCGCAAGACCTACGGCAGGATGTCCCGCGGCATGATCTGCTCCAGCGACGAGCTGAACATGGGCGACGACGGCACCAAGGGCATCATCGTCCTGCCCCCGGAGACCGAGGTCGGCAAGGACGCGGTCGAGCTGCTGGAGCTGGTCGACGAGGTCCTCGACATCGCCGTCACGCCCGACCGCGGCTACTGCCTGTCGATGCGCGGCGTCGCCCGCGAGACCGCCATCGCCTACGGCCTGCCGCTGCGCGACCCGGCCCTGCTCGACGTGCCCGGCCCGAACGCGTACGGCTACCCGGTGCGGATCTCCGACCCCACCGGCTGCGACCGCTTCACCGCCCGTACGGTGACCGGCCTGAGCGCCGAGGCCCGCTCGCCGATCTGGCTCCAGCGCCGGCTCCAGAAGGTCGGCATGCGCCCGATCTCGCTCGCCGTCGACGTCACCAACTACGTGATGACGGAGCTCGGCCAGCCGCTGCACGCCTACGACCGCGGCCTGGTCCAGGGCACGATCGGCGTGCGCCGGGCCGAGCCGGGCGAGAAGCTCACCACCCTCGACGGCGTCGAGCGCACGCTGGACGCCGAGGACCTGGTGATCACCGACGACCGCGGCCCGATCGGGCTCGCCGGTGTCATGGGCGGCGCCAACACGGAGATCGCAGACCACGACGACGTGGAGAACGCCACGGCGGACGTCGTCATCGAGGCCGCGCACTTCGACGCGGTGTCGATCGCGCGTACGGCCCGCCGGCACAGGCTGTCCTCCGAGGCGTCCCGGCGCTTCGAGCGCGGCGTCGACCCGCAGGCCGCCGCTGCCGCCGCGCAGCGCACGGTCGACCTGCTGGTCCTCCTCGCGGGCGGCACCGCCGAGGCCGGCGTCACCGAGGTCCTCGCCCCGACCGCGCCGCGCACCATCACCATCCCTGCCGACCACCCGGACAAGGTCGCGGGCGTGGCCTACGGCCGGGAGACCGTCGTACGGCGGCTCCAGGAGGTCGGCTGTGACGTGTACGGGCAGGACGAGCTGATCGTCACCGTGCCGTCCTGGCGGCCCGACCTCACCGACCCGAACGACCTGGCCGAAGAGGTCATCCGCCTGGAGGGCTACGAGAACCTGCCCTCCACGCTGCCCAAGCCGCCGGCCGGCCGCGGCCTGACGAACCGGCAGCGGCTGCACCGCCGCGTCGGCCGGGCCCTGGCCGGTGCCGGGTACGTCGAGGCACTGAACTACCCGTTCATCGGCGAGCAGGTCTTCGACCAGCTCGGCCTCGACGCGGACGACCCGGCCCGCCGCGTCGTCAAGCTCAGCAATCCGCTGAGCGACGAGGAGCCCGCGCTGCGCACGACGCTGCTGCCGGGTCTGCTGGCCGCCCTGCGGCGCAACGACGGCCGGGGCTCGCACGACCTCGCGCTGTTCGAGTCCGGTCTGGTCTTCCGGCCGCGCGAGGAGCAGCGGATCGCCGCCGTGCTGCCCGTCGAGGGCCGCCCGACCGACGAGGAGCTGGCCGAGCTGAACGCGGCGCTGCCCGAGCAGCCTCGGCACGCCGCCGTCGTCCTCGCCGGTGCGCGTGAGCAGGCCGGCTGGTGGGGCAAGGGCCGTCCGGCCGACTGGGCCGACGCGGTCGAGGCGGCGCGTTCCGTCGCCCGCGAGGCCGGCGCCGAGCTGATCATCCGCAAGGGGCAGTACGGGCCGTGGCACCCGGGGCGGTGCGCCGAGCTGGCGATCACCCTGGACGGTGCCGAGCGGGTCGTGGGCCACGCGGGGGAGCTGCACCCGCGCGTGGTGAAGGCGCTGGGACTGCCGGCGCGTACCTGTGCGATGGAGATCGACCTGGATGCGGTGGAGTCGGCCGGTGACGCCACGGTGAAGGCGCCGCGGATCTCCACGTTCCCGGTTGCCACGCAGGATGTCGCCCTGGTCGTCGACGCGGTTGTTCCGGCGGCGGAGGTCGAGGAGGCCTTGCGTGACGGTGCCGGGGAGCTGCTGGAGTCGATCCGGCTGTTCGATGTGTACGACAACGCCGAGCAGTTGGGGGAGGGGCGGAAGTCGCTGGCGTATGCGTTGCGGTTCCGGGCGGCTGATCGGACGCTGACGGTGGATGAGGCGTCGGCGGCCCGGGATGCTGCGGTTGCGCTTGCGGGAGAGCGCGTCGGGGCCGTGTTGCGGAGTTAGCGCCGTGGAGGACTGTGCTGTTTTGCCGGCTGTGGGTTGGTTGTAGCTGGTCGCGCAGTTCCCCGCGCCCTCGAAAGGCGGGGCCGGCGATGCCGTCCGCCCCGCCACGGAGTGTCGGGCAGGCGGCCGGGCGGACGGCGGAAGCGGGCCGCCGCACTGTACGAGGGGGAGCCGGCGGCCCGGCCGGCCTCTTTCGAGGCATTTCAGTCAACCGGTCGACGACTGAGAGCGACAGTGCGCACACAGCGCGGATTCGAGCACTCCGTTCACACCCCGTGTGAAGGCGGAGCCATTAATCTGGCCACACCGAGCCACCGGGGGGCCCACATGCAGCCCAACACTCTGCTCGACGCGATCCTGGACGAGGCCGGGATCTCGCACGCGGGGCTGGCCGCACACGTCAACCAGGCGGGACGGGCGCGTGGCCTGTCCCTGAGGTACGAACACACCGCCGTCGCCCGGTGGTTGAAGGGGCAGCGTCCCCGGGGCCAGGTGCCCGACCTGATCTGCGAGGTGCTCGCCGCCCGGTTGCGGCGGCAGGTGACCCTCGACGACATCGGCCTGGGCGTGCCCGGTGAGCCGTCCGCTGCGCACACCGGCTCGCTGTCCGGCTTCGTCGAGCGGGCCACCGCCCTGTGGCGCTCCGACCAGCAGCAGCGCCCGCACATCCTGGGCGCGCCCGCGCTCACCGGCACGCCCGCCGTCATGCCGGTGTGGGAGTGGGAGAACCCGCCCGAGGACGTGGACGTCTCCCGCGGCGGCAGACACCGGGTCACCCCGGGCGACCTGGAGATGCTGCGGGCCGCCCGGACGCACTACGAGCAGATGTACCGCAAGGCCGGGGGCATCGCGACGCGCGCCCGCATCGTCGGCTTCCTCAACGCCGAGGCCGCGCCGCTGCTGCGCGGCAGCTACACGGATGAGACCGGCCGCCAACTGCACCGGGCCACGGGCGGGTTGGTGGCCGTCGCCGGGATCTGCGCCTACGACTCCGACGCGCACGGCCTCGCCCAGCGCTACTTCCACCAGGCGCTGCGGCTCGCCAAGGCCAGCGGGGACCGGGGACTCGGCGCCTACATCATCGCGCTGCTGGTCAACCAGTCGCTGTTCATGCGGGAGTACCGGCAGGCCGTCGCCTTCGCGGAGGCCGCGCTGCGGGCCGCCGGCAAGCACATCACCCCGGCGCTCGCCTCCGACCTGTACGCGATGCAGGCCAAGGCGTACGCGCATCTCGGCGACGGCAGCAGCGCCCTGTCCTGCATCCGGCGCGCCGAGCAGGCCGCGGCACGCATCCGGCGCGGCTATGAGCCCGACGAGACCGGTTATGTCCAGCCGGGACTGGTCAACGTCCAGGTGGCGGAGGCGCTGCTGAGTCTCGGGGAGATCGCGGCCGCCGGGGAGCACGCCGCGGCCGCGGTCGACAACCCGGCGCACGACCGCGGCCGGGTGCACCGGCTGGCCATGCTCAGCACGATCGAGCTGCGGCAGGGCAACGCGGACAAGGCCGTGGCCATCGCCGTGCAGATGGCCGAGCAGGCCCGCGGTATGGAGTCCCAGCGGCTGCGCGACCGGCTGCGCGCGGTGCGGGAGCACCTCGTGCGCAGCGGCTGCGCGGGCACGGCCGAGGCCGCGGAACTCATCGACGGGGCACTGCGCGTACCGTTGTAGACGCCGGGCGACGGGCGCCCGCGTCATCCCGAGCGACTTCCCGTGCGCCTGCTGTCACTACATTCCTGCTGCGATATTGCCACTTACTCGACGGAAGGTGGCAGAACCGTGCAGTGGACGAAACACAACGAACAAGCTGTGTACTCAAACCGCTGGTTCAGCGTCAATCTCGCGGATGTCGAACTACCGGACGGCCGGCACCTCGACCACTTCCTCATACGGCTGCGGCCCGTTGCGGTGGCCACGGTCGTGAACGAGGCCAACGAGGTGCTGCTCCTGTGGCGGCACCGCTTCATCA
Source organism: Streptomyces sp. NPDC050164 (assembly GCF_044459945.1). NCBI lineage: Bacteria > Bacillati > Actinomycetota > Actinomycetes > Kitasatosporales > Streptomycetaceae > Streptomyces > Streptomyces sp. NPDC050164. The sequence goes on along the minus strand of NZ_JBITJK010000025.1, from coordinate 68,037 downwards.
CCGACAGTTGGGGGTGGGAACTAGCGGCGGGCGTCGTCGAGGACGGCGAGGACATCGCCCGCGCGGCCGCCAGGGAACTGGAGGAGGAGACCGGCTGGCGGCCGGGACCCCTGCACCACCTGATGAGCGTGGAGCCGTCCAACGGGCTCACCGACGCCCGGCACCACGTGTACTGGGCCGACGAGGGCGAGTACGTCGGGCACCCCGTGGACGACTTCGAGTCGGACCGCCGGGAATGGGTTCCCCTCAAGCTCGTCCCCGACATGGTCGCCCGCGGGGAGGTCCCGGCCGCCAACATGGCGGCCGCGTTACTGCTGCTGCACCATTTCAGGCTCGGTCAGGACACGTTGCCCTGAGCTAACGTCCCAGTGCCTGCCAGATCGCCACGACGAGGGCACCCACGGCGGTGAGGGCGGCGACCGCGGGCAGCGGCCAGCGCGCGTGTTCCAGTGAGTTGATCCGGGTGTTGAGCTCGTCGAGTTCCTTGGCGGTCTCCTCGGTGCGGTGGTTGAGCAGAGCCAGCCCGCCCTCGACGCGGGCGTACGCCACATCGAGGCGGCGTCGTAACTCTGCGAGTTCTCCATGGACGACCGGATGCTCGGGATCGGCGGTCACAAGTCCGTTCCTTTCCGTAGTCGTTGTACATCCCTTGCATGCGCATGAGGAGTCAACTCGCCTGGTGGGCGCCTGGGGAGAGTGTGCGACGGGCATATGCGAGCCCGGCGCGCACACGGTGTGTGAATGCCACGGGCCCGGCACCAATTCCGGTGCCGGGCCCGTGGGTTGGCCGAATTCTGACCGTCCGTAACCAGCCTCGGAGGCCTGGACGGGATGCCGGGCGTCAGTCGTACGTGTAGAAGCCCGAGCCCGTCTTGCGGCCCAGCCGGCCCGCGTCGACCATGCGCTGGAGGAGCGGGGGAGCGGCGTACAGGGGCTCCTTGTACTCCTCGTACATCGACTGGGCCACCGAGGCGACCGTGTCCAGGCCGATGAGGTCGGAGAGCTTCAGGGGGCCCATCGGGTGGGCGCAGCCCATCTCCATGCCGTTGTCGATGTCCTCGCGGCTGGCGATGCCCGTCTCGAACATCCGGATCGCGGAGAGCAGGTACGGGATCAGCAGCGCGTTGACCACGAAGCCGGAGCGGTCCTGGGCGCGGATCGCGTGCTTGCCCAGCACCTTCTCGGTGAACAGCTGGGCCCGGCTCAGCGTGCCTTCGGACGTGGTGAGGGCCGGGATCAGCTCGACGAGCTTTTGCACCGGGGCCGGGTTGAAGAAGTGGATGCCGATGACCTGGTCGGGCCGAGAGGTCGCCACCGCCAGCTTCACCAGCGGGATGGAGGAGGTGTTGGAGGCCAGGATGGCGTCGGGCCGGGTGACGACCTGGTCGAGCACCTGGAAGATCTCGGTCTTGACGTGCTCGTTCTCGACGACGGCCTCGATCACCAGGTCGCGGTCGGCGAACTCGCCGAGGTCCGTGGTGAAGCTCAGGCGGGCCTGTGTGGCCTCCAGCTCCTCCTCGGTGATCTTGCCGCGCTCGGCTGCCTTGGCCAGGGAGTTGAACAGCCGGGTCCGGCCGATCTCCAGGGCCTCGCCGGTGGTCTCGGCGACCATGACGTCCAGACCGGACCGGGCGCACACCTCGGCGATCCCCGCGCCCATCTGACCGCAGCCCACGACTCCGACGCGTGCAATGTCTCCCGCTGGGATGTCCGTCACATCGTCCCTTTCGCTGCTGATCCACTTCTGGGCAGGTGCTCCGGGTTCCGGTGCCTGCTCCGTTCGTGCACGTTACTCCCAAGTATCGATGATCGATCGCGGGGGTCGGGTCCCCCTCGGGCATGCTGGGCGCGGAGCGATCCGCGACCGGGCGGATCCGCGGCTTTTTGGGGCATGCGGATGGGACGAGTGTCACGCAGGGCGTTCGCGGTGGCGGCGCTGTCGGCTTTCACGATGATGCCTCCGGCTTCGGCCGCGCCCAAGCGGGACGGCAGGGGCGACGACAGGGCGGCCTCCGGGATGCGGGGCGTGTGGCTGGCCACCGTGGCGGGCCGCGACTGGCCGTCGAAGCCGGGGCTGACCGCCGCGCAGCAGCGGGCCGAGCTGATCACCCACCTCGACAGGGCGGTGAGCAACCGGCTCAACACCGTCATCTTCCAGGTCCGGCCCTCGGCGGACGCCCTGTGGCCCTCGCCGTACGAGCCGTGGTCGCAGTACCTGACCGGCACCCAGGGCAAGGACCCCGGCTGGGACCCGCTGGGCACGGCCGTGGCGGAGGCGCACGCCCGCGGCCTGAAGCTGCACGCCTGGTTCAACCCGTACCGCGTCGCCGCCCACGCAGACCCGACCCGCCTGGCCGCCGACCACCCGGCTCGCAGGAACCCGGACTGGGTGGTGACGTACGGCGGGAAGCTCTACTACAACCCGGGGCTGCCCGAGGTCCGGGGCTTCGTGCAGGACGCGATGCTCGACGCGGTGGAGAGGTACCCCGTGGACGGCGTCCACTTCGACGACTACTTCTACCCGTACCCCGTGGCGGGCCAGAGCTTCGACGACGACTCGGCCTACGAGGAGTACGGCGCCGGCTTCCCGGACCGGGCGGCGTGGCGGCGGGACAACATCGACAAGCTGGTCCGGGAGACGGCGGACCGCATCAAGCAGATCCGGCCCGGCACCCCCTTCGGCATCAGCCCCTTCGGCGTGTGGCGCAACGCCGCCACCGACCCGCTCGGCTCGGACACCGGGGCGGGCGTGCAGACCTACGACGACCTGCACGCGGACACGCGCAAGTGGGTGCGCGAGAGCTGGATCGACTACATCGTCCCGCAGCTGTACTGGAACATCGGCTTCGCCGCCGCCGACTACGCGACACTGCTGCCCTGGTGGGCGGAGGTCGCGAGCGGCACCTCGACGCAGCTCTACGTGGGGGAGGCGCTGTACAAGGCCGGTGACCCGGCGCAGCCCGCCGCTTGGCAGGACCCGGCCGAGTTGTCCCGGCACCTGACGCTGGCCAGGGATCACGCGCAGGTGCGCGGGCACGTCTTCTTCGCCGCCAAGGACGTGGCGGCCGATCGGATCGGGGCGATGGCGAGGGTGGTCGCCGACCACTACGGGCAGCCGGCGCCGCCGCCGCGCTGAATCACGGCCCGGTGGTGGTCTCCCGGTGCCGGATCTCGGTGTCGGGTCCCGGCGAGCACACGCCCTCGTGCCCGTCCTCGAACCGGACGCGGTACGGGGGATTGCCCTCCTGGCCCAGCACTTCGACGATCTCGCCGACCTTGTCGTGCTGACCGACCACCCTGCCGTGCTGGACAAGCTGGTCGCCCACGGTTGCGCGCATCTGGTGCCTCCTCACGGTGTGTGGAGCAGCGGTCCGTGGCCTTCGAGTCTACGGCCGGGGGCGCCACTCGGCAGGGGGCCGGGTGTGGCCCCGCTCAGCCGCGTGCCCGTTGTGTGACGGCGATGCAGACCAGCACCGCCGCGGCTGTCAGCGGGGCGGCCACCGTCAGGTGCTCGCCCAGCAGCAGCACCGACCACACCAGTGTGAGCAGGGGCTGGGCGAGCTGCAACTGGCTGGCCTTGGGGATGCCGATGGCCGCCATGCCCCGGTACCAGACGACCAGACCGAGGAACTGCGAGCCCGCCGCGACCCACAGCAGCCCGGTGACGCTGTGCGCGGTCAGCTGCACCGGTTCCTGCGCCAGCGCGAACGCGGCGACGGGCACGGTCAGCGGCAGGCACAGCGCCAGCGCCCAGCCGATGACGTGCCAGCCCGGCATGACCCGGGCCAGCCGGCCGCCCTCGGTGTAGCCGGCCGCGCACACCAGCAGCGCCGCGAAGAGGTACAGGTCGGCCGTGCTCAGGGCGCCGCCGCTCTGCTGCACGGTGAAGGCCAGCACCGCCGCCGCGCCGGCGAGGGCCGCCGTCCAGAAGGTGCGCGAGGGCCGGGTGCCGACCCGCAGGGCGGAGAAGAGAGCGGTGGTCAGGGGGAGCAGACCGACCACGACGGCGGCGTGCGCGGTGGTCGAGGTCTGCAGTGCCAGCGTGGTCAGCAACGGGAAACCGAGCACCACACCGGCCGCGACCACCGCGAGGCCCGGCCAGTGACGGCGGGCGGGCAGCGGGACGCGAAGGGCCAGCAGACAGCCCCCCGCGATCACCGCGGCGAGGACAGTCCGGACGGCGACCAGCGACCAGGGCCCGAAGCCCTCGAGACCCCAGGCGGTGGCGGGGAAGGTGAGGGAGAAGGCGATGACGCCCAGGGCGGCCTGGAGGGTGCCGAGGCCGGGCCGGTCCCGTTCCGGCTCCGTGGCGACTGCTATCCGAGGTGCCGTAGTAGCGCTACTCTGTGTTCTCATGCAAGAGCGTAGCAGCGTGGGTGATCTGGCAGAACAGCTGCGGCGGGAGCTGAACCGCTACTCACCAGGTGGAAAGCTGCCGTCGAGCCGGGCCCTGGTGGAGCGGTTCCGGGTGAGTCCCGTGACCGTGTCGCGGGCGCTGGCGCAGCTCGCCGCCGAGGGGCTCGTGGTCACCCGCCCCGGCGCGGGCGCGTTCCGCGCGCAGGCCCGCACGGCACCGGCCCCCGCCGGGGACACCTCCTGGCAGGAGGTCGCGCTCAGCGCCGACGGTGCCGCCGACCTCGTACCGCGCTCGGTGGACGCCTCCGGGGTGCTGGTCTCGCTGGCCGCTCCGCCGCCCGGCGTGATCGAGTTCAGCGGCGGCTATCTGCACCCGTCGTTGCAGCCGGAGCGGGCGATGGCCGCCGCCCTGTCGCGCGCCGGGCGCCGCCCCGGTGCCTGGGGACGCCCGCCCACGGAAGGGCTGCCGGAGCTGCGGGAGTGGTTCGCGCGGGGCATCGGCGGGTCCTTCACGGCCGCCGAGGTGCTGATCACCGCGGGCGGGCAGTCCGCGCTCACCACCGCCCTGCGCGCCCTCGCCCCGCCCGGCGCCCCCGTCCTCGTCGAGTCGCCGACCTACCCCGGCATGCTCGCCATCGCCCGTGCCGCGGGCCTGCGCCCGGTGCCCGTCCCGGTGGACGCGGACGGCGTGAAACCGGCGCTGCTCGCCGACGCCTTCCGGGCCACCGGCGCTCCGGCCTTCGTCTGCCAGCCGCTCTTCCAGAACCCCACCGGTGCCGTGCTCGCGCCCGAGCGGCGCCGCGAGGTGCTGCGCATCGCCCGCGCGGCGGGCGCGTTCGTCGTCGAGGACGATTTCGTGCGGCGGCTCGTGCACGAGGACGCGGGGCCGCTACCGCGCCCGCTGGCCGCCGACGACCCCGACGGTGTCGTCGTCCACGTCTGCTCGCTGACCAAGGCGACCTCGCCGAGCTTCCGGGTGAGCGCCCTGGCCGCGCGCGGCCCGGTCCTGGAGCGACTGCGCGCCATCCAGGTCGTCGACACCTTCTTCGTGCCCCGGCCCCTTCAGGAGGCGGCACTCGAACTCGTCGGCTCGCCCGCCTGGCCGCGCCATCTGCGAGCGGTGTCCGCCGAGCTGAGGGCACGCCGGGACGCGATGACCGCCGCGCTCGCGCTGCACCTGCCGGAACTCGCCCTGCCGCACGTGCCGTCCGGCGGCTACCACCTGTGGCCGCGCCTGCCCGACGGCACGGACGAACCGGCCCTGACCTCCGCCGCCCTGCGCGCGGGCGTCGCCGTCATCCCCGGCCGCCCCTACTTCAGCGCCGAGCCGCCGGCCGCGCACCTCCGGCTGAGCTTCGCGGCGGTCGCGGGGACCGGGGAGATCGCGGAGGGGGTACGGCGGCTGCGCACGGCCTGCGACGAGGTGCTGGGATAAGCGTTCGACGCATGGCTCGTGAGCTGCGAGCATCCCGCCATGACCGACACGCCGAGCCTGCCCGAGGGCTACGAGATCTCCACCGACCCCGCCCGTGTCGACGCCGAGCGGGTCCACCACTGGCTGTCCACCGACGCGTACTGGGCGCTGGGCCGCCCGCGCGAGAAGCAGGACCGCGCGATCGAGGGCTCGCTCAACTTCGGCGTGTACGAGACGGTGTCGGGCGAGCAGGTGGCGTACGCCCGGGTCATCACGGACCGGGCGACCTTCGGGTGGCTGTGCGACGTGTACGTCGACCCGTCGGTGCGCGGCAAGGGTGTCGGCACCGCGCTCGTGGCGGCCGTACGGGACGAGCTGCGGGAGTACGGGGTGCGGCGCGTGCTGCTCGCCACGCACGACGCGCACGGCGTCTACGAGAAGCTCGGGTTCGCGGCACTGGAGCGGCCTGCGGACTGGATGGCTCTCATCTTCGGTCAGTGAGGGCCGGTACACTCTGGGTAACTTCCTGATAACGGCTCTTGACCTGCGCACTTGCGGCAATCACGATCGCGGCATGCCATTTCGGGTCACGTTCGTCGCCGCCGCGCGCAGCTCTCCGCTGCTCGCCGAGCGCTTCGGGGACGACCGGCCACTGGACCAGGCCGGCTGGGGTGAGGTGGAGCGCGTCGCCCACGAGCTGCTGCCGCTCGCCGCGGCCGAGCTGCGCTACTGCTCGCCGACCCCGCGCAGCCGCGCGACGGGGGAGGGGCTCGGGTACGCGCCGCTGGTGCAACTCGGCCTGCGGGACTGCGACATGGGCCGGTGGCGCGGGCTGACCCTGGGCGAGGCGATGGCCCGGGAGCCCGAGGCCGTGGACGCCTGGCTCGCCGACCCGCGTGCCACACCGCACGGCGGTGAGTCGCTGGTGGACTTCATCACCCGCGTCGGCGGCTGGCTCGACACCCGGCCCGTCGAGGACGGCTGCCGGGTCGTGGCGGTCGCCGAGCCGTCCGTGATCCGTGCCGCCCTGGTGTACGCCCTGAAGGCGCCGCCCTCGACGTACTGGAACATCGACATCCGCCCGCTGTCGACGACCTCCGTCACGGGCCGGGCGGGGCGCTGGAACCTGCGCTTCGACGGGGTGTCGGCTCAGACTTCGCGTGCGTAGTCGGTGCGCAGTACGAGGTCCTTGGCCGGGCCGCGTACGTGCCACACCGTCCGCCAGTGGTCCGGGTCGCGGACGGTGAACTCGCCGCGGTAGAGGTCCGCCGCGCAGGGGTGGTCGGCGACGTGCCGTCCGGACGTCAGGTCCAGGTCGTAAAACGGCCGCCCGTCCGCGAACCGCACGTCCGCCGTGCCGCCCGGGCCCGGCAGGAACCGCAGCATCCGCTCGGCGGGCCGGGCGACGCCCTGCCAGACGAAGGTGCCGGACTCGTGGTGCAGCAGCCCGCCGTCCTCCGCCGCGGCGAACACGGTGCTTCCGGAGAACTCCCCCTGCTCGCCGCTCGCGAGATCCCGCACCGACCGGGCCACGCGCCAACGCCCGGCCAGATACGCCAGTACGTCCGGCACTGGCCAGAACTCGCCCATCCCGTCCCGCTCTCCGTACCAACCGTTGTTGCGCGACCCATTGACGCGCCCCTGCCCCCTCCCTATCTTGCCGTTCGAAGTGCTGATCAATGTCTGATATTTCGAACACTCCTCTACCAGAGAGCCGCGGAGTATCCATGCCACGCACCGCCCGCACCCGATGGAGAATCGGTCTCACGACCACCGCCCTCCTGACGGCAGCAGCCCTCGTACCGGCCCCCGCGCACGCCGAGGACGTCACCGACTACGCCATCACCGTCGACCCGTCCGCCAAGGGCGCCGCGATCGACGACACGATGTACGGCGTCTTCTTCGAGGACATCAACCGGGCCGCCGACGGCGGTCTGTACGCCGAGCTCGTACAGAACCGTTCCTTCGAATACTCCACCGCCGACAACGGCTCCTACACGCCCCTGACCTCGTGGACGGCCGGCGGCACGGCCGAGGTCGTGAACGACTCGGGCCGCCTCAACGAGCGCAACCGCAACTACCTCTCCCTGGGCGCCGGTTCCTCCGTCACGAACGCCGGCTACAACACCGGCATCCGGGTCGAGCAGGGCAAGCGGTACGACTTCTCCGTGTGGGCCCGCGCCGAGAGCGGCAGCACGCTCACCGTCTCCCTCAAGGACACGGCAGGCGCCCTGGCGACCGCCCGGCAGGTGGCCGTCAAGGGCGGCTGGGCCAAGTACAAGGCCACCTTCACCGCGACCCGCACCAGCAACCGCGGCCGCCTCGCCGTCGCCTCGACGAACGCCGCCGCGCTCGACGAGATATCGCTCTTCCCGCGGGACACCTACAAGAACCAGCCGAACGGCCTGCGCAAGGACCTCGCCGAGAAGATCGCCGCCCTGAAGCCGGGCTTCGTGCGCTTCCCCGGCGGCTGCCTGGTCAACACCGGCTCCATGGAGGACTACAGCGAGGCCTCGAACTGGCAGCGCAAGCGCAGCTACCAGTGGAAGGACACCATCGGCCCCGTAGAGCAGCGCGCCACCAACTCCAACTTCTGGGGCTACAACCAGAGCTACGGCCTCGGCTACTACGAGTACTTCCGCTTCTCCGAGGACATCGGCGCCATGCCGCTGCCCGTCGTCCCGGCCCTGGTGACCGGCTGCGGCCAGAACAAGGCCACCGACGACGACGCGCTGCTCAAGCGGCACATCCAGGACACCCTCGACCTCATCGAGTTCGCCAACGGCCCGGCGACCTCCAAGTGGGGCAAGGTGCGGGCGCAGATGGGCCACCCCAAGCCCTTCCACCTGACCCACCTCGGGGTCGGCAACGAGGAGAACCTCCCCAAGGAGTTCTTCGCCCGCTTCGAGCAGTTCCGGGCGGCCATCAAGGCCAAGTACCCGGACATCACCGTCATCTCCAACTCCGGCCCGGACGACGCCGGCACGACCTTCGACACCGCCTGGCAGCTCAACCGCGAGGGCAAGGTCGACATGGTCGACGAGCACTACTACAACAGCCCGAACTGGTTCCTGCAGAACAACGACCGCTACGACTCCTACGACCGGGGCGGCCCCAAGGTCTTCCTCGGCGAATACGCCTCACAGGGCAACGCCTGGAAGAACGGACTCTCCGAGGCCGCCTTCATGACGGGCCTGGAGCGCAACGCGGACATCGTCAAGCTGGCCTCCTACGCCCCGCTGCTCGCCAACGAGGACTACGTGCAGTGGCGGCCGGACATGATCTGGTTCAACAACCACGCCTCCTGGAACTCGGCCAACTACGAGGTCCAGAAGCTGTTCATGACCAACGTCGGCGACCGCGTCGTCCCCTCGAAGGCCACCACCACGCCGGACGTCAGCGGCCCGATCACGGGTGCCGTCGGCCTGTCCACGTGGGCGACCAGCGCCGCGTACGACGACGTGAAGGTCACCGCCGCGGACGGCTCGACGCTGCTCAGCGACGACTTCTCCGGTGACGCCTCCAAGTGGACCACCAGCGGCCGGGGCAGCTGGAGCATCCAGGACGGGCAGTACGTCCAGACCGACACCGCCGCCGAGAACACCATGGTCACGGCGGGCGACCCGGCCTGGAAGGACTACGACCTGCATGTGAAGGCCACCAAGAAGTCCGGCAAGGAGGGCTTCCTCGTCGCCTTCGGCGTCAAGGACACCGGCAACTACTACTGGTGGAACCTGGGCGGCTGGAACAACACCCAGTCCGCGATCGAGCAGGCCGTCGACGGCGGCAAGGGCACGCTGATGACGAAGGCCGGGTCGATCGAGACCGGCCGCGCCTACGACATCGACATCAAGGTCCGCGGCCGCCAGGTCACCCTGTTCCTGGACGGCAAGGAGTGGGGCAGCTTCAAGGACGACAAGCCGGCCGAGCCGTTCCGCCAGGTCGTCACCAAGGACGCGAAGACCGGTGACCTGATCGTCAAGGTCGTCAACGCCCAGTCCGCCGAGGCCCGTACGGCCGTCGACCTGGGCACCGCCAGGGTCGCCGCCACGGCCAGGGTGACCACGCTCGCCGCCGACGCGGACGCGGTCAACACCGAGACGGACACGCCGGTCACCCCGGTGACGTCCACCTTCTCGGGGGTCGCCAAGAAGTTCACGTACACCTTCCCGGCGAACTCGGTCACCTTCCTGCGGATCAGGCAGAGGTAGCCACCGTCGGGCGCGGGCTGCTGTCCCGGCGGCAGCAGCCCGCGCCCGGTGAAGACCCGCTCGGCTGCCGAGGTGGCGTTGAGGGATCAGCCGTCGCCGCCGTGCTCCCAGGGCTCGAAGCCGGCGAACTCGACGGGGTCGTCGTCCTCGTCCAGCCCGCACAGGCCGGGCGTCACGAGCCTGCCCCGCTGCCAGGCGAGGAGCGTGTCCATCAGACCGCCCTCCAGCGCGGGACCCTGGTCCGCGTGCCGGGGCCAGAAGATCAGCGGCCAGGCATCGGGATCCTCGCCCTGCGTCAGCCAGCCCAGGTGGTCGCCGTCGATGGAGTCGGCGAAGGGCAGGAACCCGTCGGACTCGGGCCACGTGCTCAGCGGATACCAGTCCGGTGACCCCTCCTTCAGATCCTCGTACGCCTCCAGGGTCTCCTCGACGTACGCCATGAACCGCGGCGCGGCCGTCCGAAGCGGCGCAGGGAAGCGCAGCCACCCGCTCCAGCAGCCGGCGCCGTACACCTCCATCAGCCGCACATACTCCCGCGGCAGCCGCGAGCCCAGCGTGTCGAACAGCTGCTCCCAGGTGCCGTCGCCGAGATGCGGCCGTTCGGGCGGCGGGGTCAGCAGGCGCAGGGCGTCGAGGCCGGTGCCGGTCTCCAGCGCGACGCGACGCTCGGCCTCGGTGAGACGGGGCTCGACCGGGACGGGCGCAGTCCATGGCTGGGCGGCGTCCAGGAAGGCGGTGCGGGCGACGGTGCCGGGCAGGTGCAGCAGTGGGCCGGGTGGGGACGGGGAGTCCCAGGTCTCGCGGACGGTGTGGCGCAGATAGGCGGTGAGGGTGAGGTCGTACCGGTGCCAGTCCCGCAGCCCGCTGCCGGGTATCGCGCCGGTGTGCCGCACGACCACCGTCCACGCCTCGGGGTCGTCCGACACCGAGGTGTCCCAGAACAGCATGTCGCCGCCGCGGCTCGCGCCCCAGGCCAGCAGTCCTCCCGGCTCGGGGTGCACCCGCGGCCGCTCCTCCTCCGGCAGCATGCGCACCTGCTTGCGTGCCTGCCGGTGCGTCTCGCGCAGCCAGTCGCCGTAGTCGAACCGTCCGTCGACGCACGGCACATGGATCCAGAGGAACTCACCGAAGTCGACCGGCCCGCACAGGTCCGCGAGTTGCTTGTAGTCACTCGGCAGACCTGCCCCGAGCCACTCCTCGACGGCCGCCCAGTCGACAGGGACGGGGACCGGCGGACGCCGGGTGGAGGGGCTGGTGAAGGCCAGGATGCCGGGGTCCACCTCCTCCCAGAGCAGGTCACGTGAGCCGGCGGTCACCGTGGCGACGCAGGGCCGCTCCGTGCCGCCGCGCGCGGCGTGACGCGTCAGGGCGGGCGAGCCGGCGGTGAGCGCCCGGGCCGTGTCCGCGAGCATCTCCGTCACCGAGTCCCACAGAGGCACTTCCAGGCCCCACTCCTCGTGGTTCCAGAGGAGGACGGCCCCGTGCGCCGGGCCCGGCCGCAGGTCGACGAGGAGGTGGTCGCCGCCCGGGCTGCCGGCGATCGGCAGGAGACCCGGAAGGTACTCCGCCGCGTCGGCGAGCGGGCCGGGGTGCGCGGCCTCGTCGCGGGCGACCAGCACGAGGACGTTCCTGGCCTCCATCGCCTCGTCCAGGTCGAGCGGAGCGAACTCGACAGGGATCCAGAAAGCCGCGTCCACGTCGTCGAGCCGCCACCAGGCCCGCAGGTCCACCGGCATCGCCAGTCCCAGCTCGGCCTCCGCCGCGAGGAGCCGTTCCGTGTCCGCCGCTGCGCGGCTCGGCCCCCGCTGCGTGTGCTCCCGCAGCCATGCGGCGATACCGCCCCACGAGTCCCGCACGGCGTCTTCCGTGTCGTTCATAGCGGAAGTCTCCCGTGCGGACGATCACCGCACGGAAGCGGGGGGAGCGCTCAGCCGGCCGCGGCGAGCAGTTCGGCGACCACGGCCCGGACCGACTCGTCCGTCTCGAAGCCACGCCAGCCCGAGAAGTAGAACAGACGCCGGTCGATATCCGGGACCCCGCGCAGCAGCCGGGCGGCGGGCCGGGCCGCGGGGCCGATCCGGGCCAGGTAACGCACCGCGGGGAGCATGACCGGCAGATAGTGGCCCTCGGCCAGTCCTCGGACCGCCGTCAACAGGGCCCGGACGGGGATATCGGTCTCGCCGGTCGCGGCCCACAGGGCGTGCGCAGCCTCGACGCTCGTCCAGTCGTCCTCGCTTCGGGCCAGTGCCCGGAGGCGGTCCGCGAGGCCGGCGGCGTGCGGGCCGAGGTCGGCCAGTTTGCGCAGGTCGGGGTGGTGGGCGGCGGGGCCCAGCACTTTCAGGGCTTGCTCCGGGTCGCCTCCCGTCCGCCAGTGGGCCCACGCGGCAAGCGGGGCATGAGCATCGCCCACCGCCGACCGCGCGAGCAGGAGTTCCCGCGCCCCGGCATCCTCGACCCCGATCCCGCCCAGGGCCGTCGCCGCCGCGGCCCATCCGGCGTCGTGCTCCAGCAACGGCACCAGCCGGGCTACGGCCGCCCGCGCACCGGGGCCCCATCCGGCGAGCACCTCGCACAGGCGGATCAGCTCTCGTTCGTCACTGGTGGCGTTGATCCGGTCGCACACCGCCGGGAGCAGCGGCCCCGTGTGGTCCGGAAGGAGCGCGAGCACCTCGTACAGGGCGGGCAGGACGGGAAAGTGGTGGTCACCGGCGGAGTGGATGCCGTACTTCGAGAAGGTGGACGGCGCCCCGGCCAGGCGCTCGACCAGGCCCGGCACACACCGCTCGTCGTTCATCCGGGCCAGCGCCCACAGCGCCGCGTCGGCGACGGTCTCGCCGTTGTGGGCGCTGCCGCTGCCGCTGTCGTCCAGGAGTGCGGCGACCGCGTCGGCGTGGGCGGCGGCCGCCGGTCCGAGGCAGGCCAGCAGCTCGGTCGCCCGGAAACGGACCTCGGGGTTCGGGTCGTCCAGACGTGCGGCGACGGCGGGCAGCAGGCCGTCGACCGGCGAGTGCCGGCGGCGCAGAACCTCGGCCGCCTGGGCCAGGGCGCCGATCCGCTGCTCGTCGTCGATGAGGGTCCCCCCGGTCGAGTCCCGTCGAGACCGGGGGAGGTCGGCGAGCAGGCCGAGGACGTACGAGGTGTGCGAGGCGGGGGAATCGGCGAACAGCGTGCCGGCCCGGTACTGGACGGCCTGCACGCCACCCTCCACGGCACTGGTGTGCCGCCACACCTCCGCGCCGGGGTCCCGGACGGCGTCCAGCACAAGATCCATGCTGCGCTCGGCGAGCCCCGGGCAGCCGGCCGCCAGTGCGTGCACCGCCGCCAGGCGCAGCTGCGGCTCCCGGTCGTCCAGCAGCTCACGCAGCAGTGCGAGGGCCTCTGCGGCCAGGGGACCGGCAGGCTCCCGCCGGCCCGCCGAGCCGAGGGCGACGACCAGGTCGAGGCGGGTCGCGAGGTCGGACTCCGTCCGCCAGCGGTCCAGCAGGGCGGGCAGGATCAGCTCTCCGGGGCTCGCGCAGTCGGCGAGGATGTCGGCCGCCGCCCGCCGGATCTCCGCCTCGGGGGCGGCGAGCAGGGCGAGCACCTCGGGCACGGCCTGATCCCAAGCCGGCGCCCAGGCCGGGGCCAGGAACTTCCCGGCGACCCGTCCGGCCTCCGCCGCCAGCACGGAGACGAGGTCGAGCACCGTACGCCGGCACGGCACTTCCGCTCGCGCTCCCAGGCGCAACAGAAACGGCAGCGCGGCCGGGGCGGCCGGGCAGATCCAGCCGCCCTGATGGAAGAGCAGGTTGAACAGGTCGTCCGCCGCGTCTTGCGCGTCCATCGCGTCCGGTCCCGCACAGCGGCGCAGCAGAGCGGGGACGTCCTGCGCCGTCCCGTAGCTGTGCTCCAGCCCCGCCCAGTGGACCGCGTCGAGTCCCTCCCACATGTGCGGGACCCTACTACCGCCATGATCGACAGTCCCTGTGCATACCCACTCACCGAGATTGCATAAACGTGCATGGAAACGTATAGTCATGCCGTCTAGGAGGAGGATTCCATGGCGGTACGTGCGGCAGTGGCCGGAGCGAGTGGATACGCGGGCGGGGAACTGCTGCGTCTGCTCCTGGCGCACCCCGAGGTCGAAATCGGCGCCCTGACCGGCAACTCCAACGCGGGGCTAAGGCTCGGTGCGCTCCAGCCGCACCTGCTGCCCCTGGCCGGGCGAGTGCTCCAGGAGACCACACCCGAGGTCCTCGCCGGGCACGACGTCGTGTTCCTCGCACTGCCCCACGGGCAGTCCGCCGCCGTCGCCGAAAAGCTCGGGCCGGACGTGCTGGGGATCGACATGGGGGCCGACTTCCGGCTGACGGACGCCGCCGCCTGGGAGCGGTTCTACGGTTCCCAGCACGCCGGAACCTGGCCCTACGGCCTTCCCGAACTGCCGGGCGCCCGCGCCGCGCTGGAGGGGTCCAAGCGCGTCGCGGTGCCCGGCTGCTACCCCACGGCCGTGTCGCTCGCGCTCTTCCCGGCGTACTCCGGCGGGCTCGCCGAGCCCGAGGCCGTGATCGTCGCCGCGTCCGGCACCTCCGGCGCGGGCAAGGCACCCAAGCCGCACCTGCTGGGCAGTGAGGTCATGGGCTCGATGTCCCCGTACGGCGTCGGCGGCGGGCACCGGCACACCCCCGAGATCACCCAGAACCTCAGCGCGGCCGCCGGCGAGCCGGTCTCCGTCTCCTTCACGCCGACCCTCGCGCCGATGCCCCGCGGCATCCTCGCCACGTGCAGCGCGAAGGCGAAGGACGGGGTCACCGCCGACTCGCTGCGCGCCGCCTACGAGAAGGCCTTCGCAGACGAGCCCTTCGTGCACCTGCTGCCCGAGGGACAGTGGCCCGCCACGGCGTCCGTCTACGGTTCGAACGCCGTTCAGGTGCAGGTCGCGTACGACGCGGCCGCCGGACGGATCATCGTGATCAGCGCCATCGACAACCTCACCAAGGGCACCGCCGGCGGTGCCGTCCAGAGCATGAACATCGCCCTGGGGCTCGACGAGACCACCGGACTGACGACGATCGGAGTTGCGCCGTGAGTGTGACGGCAGCGAAGGGATTCACGGCGGCGGGCATCGCCGCCGGGATCAAGGAGAACGGCAACCCCGACCTGGCCCTGGTGGTCAACACCGGGCCCCGCCGCGCCGCCGCCGGCGTCTTCACCTCCAACCGTGTGAAGGCCGCACCGGTCCTGTGGTCCGAGCAGGTACTCAAGAGCGGTCAGGTCTCCGCCGTCGTCCTCAACTCCGGCGGCGCCAACGCCTGCACGGGCCCGAATGGCTTCCAGGACACCCATGCGACGGCCGAGAAGGTCGCCGAGGTCCTCGGGCGGGGCGCCATCGAGGTCGCCGTCTGCTCGACCGGCCTCATCGGCGTCCTGCTGCCGATGGACAAGCTGCTGCCGGGCGTGGAGAAGGCAGCCGCGTCCCTGAGCGAGCACGGTGGCGAGAAGGCCGCCATCGCCATCAAGACCACCGACACCGTCCACAAGACGTCCGTCGTGACCAAGGGCGGCTGGACCGTCGGCGGCATGGCCAAGGGCGCGGGCATGCTCGCCCCCGGCCTCGCCACCATGCTCGTCGTCCTCACCACCGACGCCGACCTGGAGAGTGACGTCCTGGACAAGGCCCTGCGGGCGGCCACCCGGACGACCTTCGACCGGGTCGACTCCGACGGCTGCATGTCCACCAACGACACCGTGCTGCTGCTCGCCTCCGGCTCGGCCGAAGTCACCCCGGAGTACGCCGAGTTCGCCGAGGCCGTCCGGCAGGTCTGCGACGACCTCGGTCAGCAGCTGATCCGGGACGCCGAGGGCGCCAGCAAGGACATCAAGGTCGAGGTGATCAACGCCGCGAGCGAGGACGACGCCGTCGAGGTGGGCCGCTCCATCGCCCGCAACAACCTCCTCAAGTGCGCCATCCACGGCGAGGACCCCAACTGGGGCCGGGTGCTCTCCGCGATCGGCACCACGCAGGCCGCCTTCGAGCCCGACCGGCTCAACGTCGCCATCAACGGTGTCTGGGTGTGCAAGAACGGCGGCGTCGGCGAGGACCGCGACAAGGTCGACATGCGCTACCGGGAGGTGCACATCGTGGCCGACCTCGCCGCCGGCTCCGAGACCGCCACCATCTGGACCAACGACCTCACCGCGGACTACGTCCACGAGAACAGCGCGTACTCGTCGTGAGCACTACCCGCAAACACACCGCCCTGCCCAAGGCCCAGATCCTCATCGAGGCGCTGCCCTGGCTGGTCCGGCACAACGGCAAGACGGTCGTCATCAAGTTCGGCGGCAACGCCATGGTCGACGAGGACCTGAAGGCCGCCTTCGCCCAGGACGTGGTGTTCCTGCACCACGCCGGCCTCAAGCCCGTCGTCGTGCACGGCGGCGGCCCGCAGATCAGCGCCGCCCTCGACCAGCACGGCATCGTCAGCGAGTTCAAGGCGGGCCTGAGGGTGACCACCGAGGACGCCATGGACGTCGTACGGATGGTGCTGGCCGGCCAGGTGCAGCGCGAGCTGGTCGGGCTGCTCAACCAGCACGGCCCGCTCGCCGTCGGCCTGACGGGCGAGGACGCGCACACCATCACCGCCACCAAGCACCAGCCCGAGATCGACGGCGAACTCGTCGACATCGGGCGGGTGGGCGAGATCACCGCGATCGACACGGGCGCGATCGAGGCCCTGCTCGCCGACGGCCGCATCCCGGTCGTCTCCTCTATCGCCCGCTCCCAGGACGACGGACATGTCTACAACGTCAATGCTGATACGGCGGCTGCGGCACTCGCTGCTGCACTGGGCGCCGAAACCCTCATGGTCCTCACGGACGTCGAGGGACTGTACGAGGACTGGCCGAACAGCGACGAGGTGATCAGCCGCCTCACCGCCTCCGAGCTGGAGCGGCTGCTGCCGGATCTGTCCTCCGGCATGGTGCCGAAGATGGAGGGCTGCCTGCACGCCGTACGGGGCGGCGTCACCACCGCCCGGGTCATCGACGGCCGGGTCCAGCACTCGATCCTGCTGGAGATCTTCACCGACGAGGGGATCGGCACGATGGTCGTGGCCGACGAGAAGCCCGAGGGACCGGGCGAACAGGGGGAGTCGTGAGCAACCAGGAACTGACCGCGCGGTGGCAGGGCGCGATCATGAACAACTACGGCACCCCGCGGCTCCCGCTCGTCCGCGGCGAGGGCACCAAGCTGTGGGACGCCGACGGCAGGCAGTACCTGGACTTCGTCGGCGGCATCGCGGTCAACGCGCTCGGCCACGCCCACCCGGCCGTCGTCGAGGCCGTGAGCCGGCAGATCGCCTCCCTCGGCCATGTCTCCAACCTGTTCGTCGCCGAGCCGCCGGTCGCGCTCGCCGAACGGCTGCTCCAGCTCTTCGGCCGCGACGGCAAGGTCTACTTCTGCAACTCCGGCGCCGAGGCGAACGAGGGCGCCTTCAAGATGGGCCGGCTCACCGGGCGGACCCACATGGTCGCGACCCAGGGCGGCTTCCACGGCCGCACCATGGGCGCCCTCGCGCTCACCGGCCAGCCCGGCAAGCAGGAACCCTTCCTGCCGCTGCCGGGCGACGTCACGCACGTTCCGTACGGCGACGCGCAGGCACTGGCCGCCGCGGTGACGCAGGAGACGGCCCTCGTCGTCATCGAACCGGTCCAGGGCGAGAACGGGGCCGTGGTCCCGCCCGCCGGCTACCTCAAGGCCGCCCGGGCCATCACCGCCGCCACCGGCGCGCTGCTCGTCCTCGACGAGGTGCAGACCGGCGTCGGCCGGACGGGTCACTGGTTCGAGTACCAGGCCCACGAGGGCGTGCTGCCCGACGTCGTCACTCTCGCCAAGGGCCTCGGCGGCGGACTGCCGCTGGGCGCGACCGTCGCCTTCGGACGCGCCGCCGAGCTGCTCCAGCCCGGCCACCACGGCACGACCTTCGGCGGCAACCCTGTCGCCTGCGCCGCCGGGCTCGCCGTCCTCGACACCATCGAGAACGAGGGGTTGCTGCAGAACGTCAAGCGGCAGAGCGAGAAGTTGCGGGACGGTATCGAGGGCCTCGGTCACGACTTGATCGATTTCGTCCGGGGCGCGGGTCTCCTCCTGGGTATCGTGCTCACCGAGCCGCTCGCGCCCCAGGTGCAGCAGGCGGCTCAGGACGCCGGCCTCCTGGTGAACGCGCCCGCTCCCGATGTCGTACGGCTCATGCCGCCGCTGAACATCGCCGACGACGAGGTGGACGCCTTCCTCCGGGCGTTGCCCGGCGTCCTCGACGCAAGTGCCGACGGGGACGGACGATCCGGGGAATGAGACGACGATGAGCCAGGCGCAGGACCACGAGCAGCCGGGGGCGAACGGGCCCGCCGTGCCGCAGACCCGCACCGCACGCCACCGCCGGATCGTGGACATCCTCAACCGGCAGCCGGTGCGGTCGCAGAGCCAGCTGGCGAAGCTGCTCGCCGACGACGGGCTGAGCGTCACACAGGCGACGCTCTCCCGGGACCTGGACGAGCTGAACGCGGTGAAGATCCGCAACTCCGACGGCGACCTGATCTACGCGGTGCCGAGCGAGGGCGGTTTCCGCACGCCGCGCGCTCCGCTGGGCGGGTCGGCGAAGGAGGATCGGATGCGGCGGCTGTCGCAGGAGCTGCTGATCTCCGCGGAGGCTTCGGCGAATCTCGTGGTCCTGCGGACCCCTCCGGGGGCTGCGCAGTTCCTGGCGTCGGCGATCGACCAGGCCGAGCTGCACGACATTCTCGGGACCATCGCGGGTGACGACACGTTGCTGTTGATCAGCCGGAACCCTGACGGGGGGCAGGCGCTGGCCGACCATTTGCTGAGGTTGGCGCAGAACGGGCATTGAGCGCCGTGTTCGGGTGCGGGTGAGCCGTGGCTGGTCGCGCAGTTCCCCGCGCCCCTGAGTCACTTGGCCGCGGGCATTCGTGCCGCTGAGGGCGGCACCCGTCCCAAAGAGGGAGCGGCACCCCACAGGCGCGGGTTGAGCGACCGCCCCGTCCCCAGCCCCAACTCACCCCAGTCGCGCGGCCAACCCCCCGGTACAGCGCACCTCATCGCCAGCGGTAATCAGCAGCGCCTCAACACCCGGCAGCGACTCGAGCCACGCCAGCCCCTCCCGCGACCCCATCGCAAACGCCGCCGTGGCCCAGCAGTCCGCCCACGTCAGCCGAGGCCCCACCACGGTCACTGCGACCAGGTCGGTCACGGCCGAACGCCCCGTACGCGGGTCGACGATATGCGCGCCCCGCTCGGCGGTCCCGGACGTGGCCACGGCCAGCTCATCCACCCCGGCCGCGGAGATCACCGCCGCGAGACCTCCCGGCCGCAGGGGATCCGAGATCCCGACCCGCCAGGGCCGCTGCGAGCCCGGGACCCCGAGCAACTGCACATCGCCGCCGCCGTTGACGCTGACCCCGCTCACCCCGGGCACCGCGGCCAACCGCCGCGCCGCCCGCTCGACCGACCAGCCCTTCACGATGCCGGTCGGATCGAGGCGGCCCCCGTACGACGTGCTGAACCAGCCGTCACTCAGCCGCTCCGCCTCGGCCGCCAGTTCCAGGACCTCGGCGACCTCCGGATCACACTCCTCGACCGTCAGCTCACCGCGGTGCAACCGGGAGATCTGGCTGTCCTCGCGGTAGGTGCTGAACACCTCGTCGACCCGGTGCAGCCCGGCGACGGCCTCGTCGACCGCCGCGCGCACGGCGCCGGGTTCCCCGCCGCGGACGTCGAAGGAGAAGACGGTCCCCATCGTCTCCTGCGCATGACGTACCGCGGCGGGAGCCTGTGCGGAGTCGGCCACCGTGTCAGCCACCGGCCTGGTCCAGCGCCGACTGGAGGGACTGCTTGTAGCCGGCGCTGGTGTAGGTGGCGCCCGAGACGGCGTCGATCTGTGCGTTGCCGGCCGCGACCGCCGCTTGGTTGAGGCGGGGGACGGAGCTGGCGGTGATCTGGTCGCTGCGGCCGCCCTTGGGGGCCTGGACGGCTTCGGCGTTGGTGATTTTCCCGCCGGCGACGGTGATACGGACCTGGACCGGGCCGTACTGCGTCTGCGTCACGCTGCCGGTGAGCGTCTGAGTCTGGGCCTGGCCGCCCCCGGAGCCGGCGGCCTGGGAGGAGCCGCCCCCGGCCGGAGCCTTGTCCAGGGCGGACTGGAGCGACTTCTTGTAGCCCGCGCTGGTGTACGTGGCGCCCGAGACCGCGTCGATCTCGGCGCTCCCCGCCGCGACGGCCGCCTGGTTGAGGCGGGGGACGGAGCTGGCGGTGATCTGGTCGCTGCGGCCGCCCTTGGGGGCCTGGACGGCTTCGGCGTTGGTGATTTTCCCGCCGGCGACGGTGATACGGACCTGGACCGGGCCGTACTGCGTCTGCGCGACATCGCCGGCCACGGTCTGGGCGTTGCCCGAGCCCTGCGCGCCGCCGGCCGAGGCCTTGGCCCTGTCCAGGGCCGACTGGAGGGACTTCTTGTAGCCGGCGCTGGTGTACGTCGCCCCGGACACGGCGTCGATGTCCGCGCTCTGGGCGGCGACGGCCGCCTGGTTGAGGCGGGGGACGGAGCTGGCGGTGATCTGGTCGCTGCGGCCGCCCTTGGGGGCCTGGACCGCCTCGGCCTGAGTGATCTTGCCGCCGCTCATGGTCAGGCGCACCTGCACCGCGCCGTACTGCGTCTGCGCCGCGTCACCGGTGACCGCGCCGTTCACGCCGCCCTGCGGGGCCTGCCCGGCGGCCGCGGGCGGGAGCTGCCCGCCCGCGGCCTGGGCGGAGCCCGGGTCGGAGGCCGGCTTCAGTGACAGCAGCAGCACGATCCCGGAGACGGTGGCTGCGCCGGCGAGCACGGCACGCCGGACGGGGTGAGACTTCCTCATCGTTTCTCAAGCTCCTGAAGGGCCGTTGATGTCCCGTCGCTCACATCTCGAACGACTCGTGATGGATGCGGCGGGCGGGGACTCCCGCGCCGCGCAGTGCCTCGTACACCGACTGCGCGAAGCCGGGCGGCCCGCACATGAAGACGTCGTGGTCGTCGATGTCCGGGATCTTCCGCCGGAGGGACTCCGCGGAGATGTCGGGGCGTTCCCCGTCGGGGCTGTTGACCGCGTACATCAGCCGGGCACCGCGCTCGTCGGCGATCTTGGCGAGCTCGCCCCACAGGGCCAGGTCCTGGGTGCTGTTGGCCCGGTAGAGCAGCGTGATGTCGCCGGACGCGCCCGGCAGGGTTTCGAACAGGGCCCGCATCGGGGTGATGCCGACACCGCCCGCGACCAGCAGTACCTTGCCGCGACTGCGGCGCTGCGCGGTCATCGCGCCGTACGGGCCCTCCGCCCACACCTTGGTGCCGGGCTTGAGCTCGCGCAGCCGGGAGGTGTGGTCACCGATCGCCTTGACGGTGATCCGCAGCATGTCCGGGCGGGGCGCAGCCGACAGCGAGTACGGGTGCGAACTGAAGCGCATGCCGGGCGCCTTGAACCGCCAGCGGAAGAACTGGCCCGCCTCCGCGCCCATCCGGTGCAGCTTGCGCCCGCCGATCAGCACGGACACGATGCCCGGGGTCTCCTCGATGACCGCCTCGACCCGCATCCGGTGCCGCAGGTTCAGCCGGATCGGGGTGAGGATCCGGAACCAGAGGACGAGCGCGGTCACCGCGCCGTACAGCCCGTACCAGAAGGTCTTGGCGGCGGGCTCGACGGCGAACTCGTTGCCGGCCGCGATCTGGTGCCAGAACGTCAGGTACACCGCCGCGTAGGTGAGCAGGTGCACGTGGTACCAGGTGTCGTACCCGATCAGCCGGCGCACCCCGCCGATCGAGAGGATCCCGATGACGAACAGCAGGCCCGTGCCGATGGCGGCCTTGCCCATGTCCGGCAACTGGTTGATGGAGTCGGTCGTCTGCTGGACGATGGCGCCGAGCCCCTTGCCCGCCTGCAGGGCGTAGCCCCACATGGTGAGGAAGACGTGGGCGAGGACCAGGCAGAGCGTGTAGCGGCCGGTCATGGCGTGCCAGCGGGCGACCCGGTCGGTGCCCACCCGCCGCTCCAGCGCCGGCACCCGGGCCATCTGGAGCACCACCAGCGCCATGAGGTAGCCGGCGAGCAGGCCGGTGATCCGGCCCGCGGCCAGGATCTTGCTCGTGGTGTCCGCGAGGGACGGTGTGTTGTCCCACCACAGCCACAGCACGGCCGCCGCACCCGCCCACAGGGCGATCAGCAGCGGTACGGCCGGGGAGCGGCGCGGGCGGATGCGGCGCATCGTCTGGCGGCGGGCGGCACGGCCGCCTGCGAGCGTGGTGGTCACGGTTCCTCCGTGGGGACTTGACCCTTGGCCCACAGATACGTGCCGGGACACGGGAGTGTTCAGCCGTGCACCGAGTCGTGTGCACGGGAGTGACCGGCGGTAACCCGGAGAACTGCCGGGGCGGCCTCCCGGCGCTAGTAGCGGGTGACGGCGGTGGCCCCGCCCGCCGTCCCGACGGCGATGTGGGGACGCTTCGCCGGGTCGGCCCAGGTGAGGATCGTCCGCATCGCGCCCTGCGGCACGGAGACGCAACCGGCCGTCGCCCCACGCCCGTCGACATGGAGAAAAATGCCCGCGCCGCGTCCCCGCACCGGACGCTCGTAGTTGAAGCCGATGACGAGCGCGTGCGCGTACCGCGCGCCGTAGGTGATCAGGTGCTCGGACTCGGCGGCCCGGCAGTCGGCCGCGCGGGGCTCGGTCCAGCGGTTGTAGGAGCGGGAGTCGTTGTCCTGGCACCACCAGGAGTCCCGGTGCACCCGGCGGTACTTGTACGCCGTCCCGCGCGGCGGCGCCTTGATGCCGAAGGCGTACGGCAGGCCGTAAAGACCCGTGGGTGTGGTGTTCGTGCCCTGCTTGCGGGACGCTCCCTCGACCAGCCCGTTCGCTCCGAAGCGCGCGGGCGCGGAACCCGTCCGCACCCACCGCCCGTCCCTGAGGTCCCACCAGGTGACCGTGCCCGTCGTCGAGGCGGTCCCCGGGGCCACCGCGGTGATCAGCTGGGTGCCGCCGCCGGTGTCCGCCATCCGGGCCGGCAGCGCAGGCGAGGGGGCGGGCGGCCCGGCGCCGAGCACGACGAGGCAGGAGACGGCGAGGGCGACGGCACCGGGGCGCATGCCTCAGACCGTAGAGGGAGGCAGTGGCAACGGCAGCCCGGGTAGTCCGTCCAGGCTCGTCGCGATGTGCTCCTTCTTGGTGAAGTAGGCGCTGAGCGACGCGTC
The DNA here is from genome assembly GCF_044459945.1 of Streptomyces sp. NPDC050164. Taxonomy (NCBI): domain Bacteria; kingdom Bacillati; phylum Actinomycetota; class Actinomycetes; order Kitasatosporales; family Streptomycetaceae; genus Streptomyces; species Streptomyces sp. NPDC050164. The sequence goes on along the minus strand of NZ_JBITJK010000025.1, from coordinate 44,790 downwards.
GTCCTCGCGAGCGAAACGCTTGCCGTGCAGGTCGCGGTCCGCCTCGTACGCCATGAAGGGCACGGCGTAGCCGCAGGTGTCGCGGACGAGTTCGGCCGTGACGACGATGATCGCGCGCAGTCCGTGCTGTGCCGGGTCGATGTCTGGGAAGTGGCCGAGCAGTTCCATGAAACGGGGGTCGTCGCGGAAGACCGGCTCACCGCGGCCGTGCACACGGACGATGTTCGGCGGGCTCTGGAAGGCGCACCACATCAGGGTGATCCGCCCGTTCTCCCGCAGATGGGCGATGGTCTCGGCGTTGGAGCCGGCGAAGTCGAGGTAGGCCACGGTGCGGTCGTCGAGCACCGCGAAGGAGCCCTTGAGGCCCTTGGGGGAGAGGTTGACCGTGCCGTCGGCGGACAGGGGAGCGGTGGCAGTGAAGAAGACCGGCTGCGCCTCGATGAACGAGCGGAGCCGGCCTTCTATGCATGCATAAGTCTTTCCCATGTCTAAAGATTATGGGCGAAGATCGAGTGCCTAAGGAATTCCGGTCACCTCTGCCGGACCCCGCCCCCGGGCGTCTGCCGTGGCCGCCCCGGCCGGCGCTCACGCGGGGCGGCCACAGCGCCTGTCACCTCACTTGGTGAGCGTGCAGGCGGCCAGGGAGTCCAGGCCCGCCGGACGCTCGGCCGTGCGGCCGATGGCGGTGGCGATGCGGTTGATCGCGGCGACGCGCTTGTCCTCCAGCGGGCCGAGGATGGCGTTCTGGACGAAGTTGGGTCCGCCCTGGCCGACGGTGTCGACGAGGCGCTTGTTGGCCTCCTCGATCTGGGTGTCCAGCTGGCCGAGATTGCGGTCGACCTCGGCCTGGGCGGAGGCCGGGATCGCCGGCAGCTCGGAGGCGACGTCCGGGCAGGTGATCGTGCCGGCGCCCGCGTTCCCCGCCTCGCCCGCACCCGCGCCCGCGTCCTGTCCGGCGCCCGCACCGGCTTCCTCGCCCGCGCCCGCTTCGGCGCCCGCACCGGCCTCGGCACCCGATCCTGCCTCGGCACCGGCACCGGCACCGGCACCGGCACCGGCCTCCGCACCGGCGCCCGCCTCCTCTCCACCCGCAGCCTCGCCCGCTCCGGCGCCGCCGTCGGCGTTGAGCTGGCAGGCGGCGAAGGTCTCCAGCCCCTCCGGCTTCTCGGCCGCACGCCCGATGGCGGTCTCGATGCGGTTCAGGGCGGCGACGCGCTTGTCCTCCAGGGGGCCGAGGATGGCGTTCTGGACGAAGTTGGGTCCGCCCTGGCCGACGGTGTCGACGAGGCGCTTGTTGGCCTCCTCGATCTGGGTGTTCAGCTGGGCGAGGTTGCGGTCGACCTCCGCCTGCGCCGAGGCGGGGATCGCCGGCAGCTGGCCGGTGACGTCCGGGCACGTGATGGTGCCGGGGCCCGCCAGTGTCCGGGCGTTGGTCCCGCCGCTGTCAGGCGTCTCCCCGGCGAGGGCGAAGCCGGCGATCACCGTGCCGGACAGTGCCACCGCGGCGGCGCCGCCGATGAAGCCGACGCGACGCTTGTTGTACTTCGGAAGAGCCCTGGACATGCGGATGCCTCACTAGGGGGTCGGGGGTGTCGTCGGTGTCAAAACGCGGCGCCTGCGTTCGGCGAGAGGTACGGGTAAGCGGTTGCGCGCGTTCAAAGGATCTTCAAAGTCATCTCGGTATGGCCGGAATGGGGCCCTCGATCCGAGGTGCATTGACGAATCATGCGGAGGTCTGCATAATCATGCAGGTCAGTGATCGCAGTGTGAGGGGAAGAACCCGTGACCGAGCGCGTCGTACTCGCCTACTCCGGCGGTCTTGACACCTCCGTCGCCATCGGCTGGATCGCCGAGGAGACGGGCGCCGAGGTCATCGCGGTCGCGGTGGACGTCGGCCAGGGCGGCGAGGATCTGGACGTCATCCGCAAGCGCGCCCTCGCGTGCGGCGCGGTGGAGGCCGAAGTGGCCGACGCCAAGGGCGAGTTCGCCGAGGAGTACTGTCTCCCGGCGATCAAGGCCAACGCCCTCTACATGGACCGCTACCCGCTGGTCTCCGCCCTGTCCCGGCCGGCGATCGTCAAGCACCTCGTCGCCGCCGCCCGGAAGCACGGCGCCTCGACCGTCGCCCACGGCTGCACCGGCAAGGGCAACGACCAGGTCCGCTTCGAGGCCGGCATCGCCGCCCTCGCCCCCGACCTGAAGTGCATCGCCCCGGTCCGTGACTACGCCATGACCCGCGACAAGGCCATCGCCTTCTGCGAGGACAAGGGCCTGCCGATCGCGACCACGAAGAAGTCGCCGTACTCCATCGACCAGAACGTCTTCGGCCGCGCCATCGAGACCGGCTTCCTCGAGGACATCTGGAACGCGCCGGTCGAGGACATCTACGAGTACACGCAGAACCCGGCGGTCGCCCGCGAGCCCGACGAGGTGGTCGTCTCCTTCAAGGAGGGCGCCCCGGTCGCCATCGACGGCAAGCCCGTCACCGTGCTCCAGGCCGTCCAGCAGCTCAACGAGCGCGCCGGAGCCCAGGGCATCGGCCGGATCGACATGGTCGAGGACCGCCTCGTCGGCATCAAGTCGCGTGAGGTGTACGAGGCTCCCGGAGCGATCGCCCTGATCACCGCCCACCAGGAGCTGGAGAACGTCACCGTCGAGCGCGAACTCGCCCGCTACAAGCGGGGCGTCGAGCAGCGCTGGAGCGAGCTGGTCTACGACGGCCTGTGGTTCTCCCCGCTCAAGCGCGCCCTGGACGGCTTCGTCGACGAGGCCAACCTGCACGTCACCGGCGACATCCGCATGACCCTGCACGGCGGCCGCGCGGTCGTCACCGGCCGGCGCTCGGAGCAGTCGCTGTACGACTTCAACCTCGCGACCTACGACACGGGCGACACCTTCGACCAGTCCGCCGCCAAGGGCTTCATCGACATCTACAGCCTGTCGTCGAAGATCGCGGCGCAGCGTCACCTGCGGGCGTAGCCCGACGGGAACCGGGCGTAGGCATATAAAGGTCTGCGTCACATTCATACCTCTCTAGGAGCAACGCAAAGTGAGCAGCAACAGCGGTGACGTACGGCTCTGGGGCGGCCGTTTCGCCGACGGTCCCGCCGAGGCCCTGGCCAAGCTGTCCGCGTCCGTCCACTTCGACTGGCGGCTCGCGCCGTACGACATCGCCGGTTCGCGTGCGCACGCGCGCGTGCTCCACAAGGCGGGCCTGCTCACCGAGGACGAGCTGACCCGGATGATCGCCGGGCTCGACCAGCTGGAGGCGGACGTCGCCGACGGCTCCTTCGTGGGCACCATCGCCGACGAGGACGTGCACACCGCCCTGGAGCGCGGCCTGCTGGAGCGGCTCGGCCCCGACCTCGGCGGCAAGCTGCGCGCGGGCCGCTCCCGCAACGACCAGGTCGCGACCCTGTTCCGCATGTACCTGCGCGACCACGCCCGGGTCATCGGCGGCCTGATCGCCGAGCTCCAGGACGCGCTGATCGGCCTGGCCGAGGCCCACCCGGACGTGGCGATGCCCGGCCGCACCCACCTCCAGCACGCCCAGCCGGTCCTCTTCGCCCACCACGTCCTCGCCCACGTCCAGGCACTGTCCCGGGACGCCGAGCGGCTGCGCCAGTGGGACGCGCGCACGGCGGTGTCGCCCTACGGCTCGGGCGCGCTGGCGGGCTCCTCGCTGGGCCTGGACCCGGAGGCGGTGGCGAAGGACCTCGGGTTCGAGCACGGCTCGGTCGGCAACTCCATCGACGGCACGGCTTCCCGGGACTTCGTCGCCGAGTTCGCGTTCATCACGGCGATGATCGGCGTCAACCTCTCCCGGATCGCCGAGGAGGTCATCCTCTGGAACACGAAGGAGTTCTCCTTCGTGACCCTGCACGACGCGTTCTCGACGGGCTCGTCGATCATGCCGCAGAAGAAGAACCCGGACATCGCCGAGCTGGCGCGCGGCAAGTCCGGCCGTCTGATCGGCAACCTGACGGGCCTGCTGGCCACGCTCAAGGCCCTCCCGCTCGCGTACAACCGCGACCTCCAGGAGGACAAGGAGCCGGTCTTCGACTCCATCGACCAGCTGGAGATCCTGCTGCCCGCCTTCACCGGCATGATGGCCACGCTCACCGTCCACCGCGAGCGCATGGAGGAACTGGCCCCGGCCGGCTTCTCCCTCGCCACGGACATCGCCGAGTGGCTGGTCAAGCAGGGCGTACCGTTCCGCGTCGCCCACGAGGTGGCCGGTGAGTGCGTGAAGGTCGCCGAGGCGGAAGGCAAGGAACTGGACGAGCTGACGGACGAGCAGTTCGCGAAGATCTCCACCCACCTGACCCCCGAGGTCCGCTCGGTCCTCAACGTCCCGGGCGCGCTCGCGTCCCGCAACGGCCGGGGCGGCACGGCCCCGAGCGCGGTGGCGATCCAGCTGACAGAGGTGAAGGCGGACGTGGTTGCCCAGCACAACTGGGCAACAGCGCGACAGCAGGCCTGACAGGGGCGCGGGGCTGTATCGATTTGCGGCTCCGCCGCGTGGGCGCGACAAGTCACAGGCGACCCGCACCCGCCCCAAAACACAGCAAGATCCGGGCTCTCGGGCGAAGGTCATCCCGGGGGTTACGTTGGTCGAAAGCCGCAGCCGACCGAACGGAGCCCCCGATGCCCTTCGCCCGCCTGGCCACAGCGACAACCCCCACCTGCCACATCGGCCTCGGCCTCGCCGCCGTCGGACGCCCCGGCTACATCAACCTCGGCCGAGACGAAGACCTCGGAGACGACCGCAGCGTCGAGACGCTGCGCAACCGCACACATGAACTCCTGGACGCCGCCTACGCCCAAGGCGTCCGCTACTTCGACGCCGCCCGCTCCTACGGCCGCTCGGAAGAGTTCCTCGCCGACTGGCTGAACACAAGGCCCGGCCTCGATGACATCGTCGTAGGCAGTAAGTGGGGGTACACCTACACCGCCGACTGGTCCACCGACGCAGAGAGGCACGAGGTCAAGGAACACACCGTCGCCACCTACGAACGGCAGCGCGCCGAGAGCGACGCCCTGCTCGGCGACCGGCTCGACCTCTACCAGATCCACTCGGTGACCCCGGACAGCCCGGCCCTCACCGACAAGGAACTGCACGCGAGGCTCGCGGAAGCCGCCGTCCAGGGACTCACCATCGGCTTCTCCACCAGCGGTCCCGCCCAAGCGGACGCGATCCGCGCCGCCCTCGCCGTGACGGTCGACGGCGAACCCCTCTTCCGTACCGTCCAGTCGACGTACAACGCGCTGGAGACCTCCGCCGCGCCCGCCCTCGCCGAGGCACACGACGCCGGGCTCACCGTGATCGTCAAGGAGGGCATGGCCAACGGCCGGCTCGCCGGGCCGCACGCCCCGGACGTCCTGAAGGAGATCGCCGAGGAGACCGGGCTGGGCTGTGACGCCGTCGCCCTGGCGGTGATCCTGCGGCAGCCCTGGGCCGGCGTCGTCCTCTCCGGCGCGGCCACCACCACCCAGCTCTCCTCCAACCTGCACGCGGCGGTCGTCGACCTCGACGACGACCAGCTGACCCGCCTCGCCACGCTCGTCGAGGAACCGCAGGCGTACTGGGAGCGGCGCGGCCAACTGCCCTGGCACTGATCACCACCTCTTCGTGGACCGGCAGTCGTGAGGCACGCATGCCCAGCATGAGACGTTCATGTCTCATATGGAGTATGTTCGTCTCATGGCTGTCGATCCTGACCACGTGCTGCGCACCGCCGCGGCCCTGCTGACCCGCAAATCCACCGCGACCATGGACGAGGTCGCGAAGGCCGCCGGGATCAGCCGCGCCACGCTGCACCGCCACTTCGCCGGGCGGGACGCGCTCGTCCGCGCGCTGGAGTCGCTGGGCATCGCGGAGTGCGAGGCCGCGCTGGACGCCGCCCGGCTCGACGAGGGCACGGCGAGCGAGGCCGTACGCCGGCTGGTCGGGGCCATCGAGCCCGCCGCCGGACTGCTCGGGTTCCTCTACACGGAGAACCAGCTGTTCGAGGGCGAGGAGCAAAACCCGGGCTGGACCCTGATCGACGACCGGATCTCCGCCCTGTTCCGGCGCGGCCAGCTCAGCGGCGAGTTCCGCATCGACCTCACGCCGGCCTGGCTCACCGAGGCGCTCTACGGCCTGCTGGCCTCCGGCGCCTGGATGGTGCAGAGCGGCAAGGGCGCCCCCAAGGACTTCCAGCACATGATCGTCGAGCTGCTGCTCGGCGGCGCACTACGGAGAGAGGAATCATGACCAGCACCCTGCAGCCGGCTGAGACGGCCGAGACGGTGAAGCGCCCGGGCCGCTGGCTCGCGCTCGGCGTCCTCGTGCTCGCCGTGCTGCTGGTGGCCGTCGACGCGACCGTCCTCGGTCTCGCGACCCCCTACATCAGCGAGGACCTCAAGCCCTCCGGCACGCAGTTGCTGTGGATCGGCGACGTCTACTCGTTCGTCATCGCCGGTCTGCTCGTCTCCATGGGCAGCCTCGGCGACCGGATCGGCCGCAAGCGGATCCTGCTGGTCGGTGCCACGGCGTTCGGCGCGATATCCGTGTTCAACGCCTACGCCACGACACCGGAGACGCTGATCGTGGCGCGGGCGCTGCTCGGCGTCGCCGGCGCGACCCTGATGCCGGCCACGCTCGCCCTGATCCGCAACCTCTTCCACGACCCGCGCGAACGCAGCCTCGCCGTCGGCATCTGGGGCGCCACCGCCTCCGCCGGTACGGCCGTCGGCCCGATCGTCGGCGGGTTCCTGCTGGAGCACTTCTGGTGGGGCTCGGTCTTCCTGATCAATCTGCCCGTGATGGCCGTCCTGGTCCTCGTCGGCATCAAGCTGCTGCCCGAGTCGCGGACCGCGAACCCCGGCCCCTGGGACCTGGCCAGCGTCGTGCTGTCGCTGGTCGGCATGGTCGGTGTCGTGTACGCGATCAAGGAGGCCGCCACGCACGGCTTCGCGTGGGACACCCTGGCCGTGGGTCTGCTGGGCGTGGCCGCCCTCTACGGGTTCGTACGCCGCCAGTTCACGCTTCCGGCCCCGCTGCTGGACATGCGGCTGTTCAGCAACCGCGGCTTCAGCGGGGCGGTGCTGGCCGATCTGCTGACCATCCTCGGACTGTCCGGGCTGGTGTTCTTCCTCTCCCAGTACCTGCAACTCGTCCAGGGCAGGCGCCCGTTGGAGGCGGGGCTGGCGGAACTGCCCGCCGCGATCGGCGCGGTGGTTGCCGGTCTGGTCGCCGGGCGCGCGGCCCGGCGCTTCTCGGTGCGGGCCGTCGTCTCCGCAGGGCTCGCGGCGATCGGCCTCGCCCTGGCCGCTCTCACGGTGATCGACCAGTCCACCGGCTACCCGCTGCTCGGTGCCGCGCTGCTGGTGGTCGGCGTCGGAGCCGGTTTCTCGTTCACCGTGACCGCCGACGTGATCCTCTCCAGCGTGCCCAAGGAGCAGGCCGGTTCCGCGTCCGCCGTGTCCGAGACGGCGTACGAACTCGGCGCGGCCCTCGGCATCGCCGTGCTCGGTTCCATCGTGACCGGCGTCTACCGCGACTTCACCGGTCCGGCAGGCACACCGGCCGCGGCCCACGAGTCGCTGGGCGGCGCCGTGGAGGCGGCCGCGAGCATGCCCGCGCACACCTCCGCGGTGATGCTGGACGCGGCCCGCACGTCCTTCGTCGACGGCCTGGCCCTCGCGGCGGGCGTCGGCGCGGCGGTCCTCCTGGCCGCCGCGGTGGCGACGTGGTTCCTGTTGCGGGGGCAGCGGCTGGAGGACGGGGCGGAACACCCGTAGCCCGCCGCGGCCGAAACGGCGAGATGCCGCCGCTGAACAGCACGGCACTCAGCTGGGGACCCCTCCCGGGGAGGGACGCATATCCTCCTGCCGCTCAGATCCCCTACGAGACTTCGCCAGGTGACAGATGACACCGAGTGGACGACTGCCTCGTCCGGTGCCGACCGCCTCCATCGCGCTGCTCATGGCCCTTGTGGGGCTGGTCGCGTGCTCGTCCGGCGGCAGCAGCGACGGCGGTGCGCCCGACCCGTCCGGCGGCGGCCCGTCCAGCGCGCCGGCTCCCACCCGGGCCATGAGCACCTGGGTGGGCAAGGTGTGCACCGCCGACAAGGACCTCCAGGCCCAGCAGGGCGCGGCGCGCGTCGCGGCCCTGAGCTACGTGCCGCGCAAGCCCACCCGCGAGCAGCTCGCTCACTTCGTCAGGGCGTCCCACGAAGGGCTCCAGGAGAAGGCCAAGGAGTTCCTGGAGATCGGCCCGTCACCCGTCGCGGGCGCAGACGAGGTCACCGCCGCCTACGTCGCGGCACTTCAGGGCGCTGCCGCCGAGGTCGGAAAGGCGCGGAAGACCCTGGCCGGCGCGTCGTCGTCGGACGTGTTCACCTCCACGTTCCCGATGGCAGTGGCCGACGACGTGAACTCGGCCGTGCCGAAGGACGCCGACCTGCCGAGCCTGCTCTCCCGCAACCCGGCACTCGAACAGGCCTACAAGGCTTCCCCGGATTGCCAGGGCCTGACTCCACTCACCCTCGACCCCGCGCCCACGCCCTCGGCCTGAAAGCGATGATCTCTTCCTGGCGGTCGATTGCCGTTCGGCCCGCTCTCTGACGCCGCCTTCAAGCCCGTTTTCGCCCTCGCCTGATGGTCTTGGCTCCGTACCCGACGTCGTTCCCCACGGCCGAAGGAGCCACCGATCGGTCATCGGCGACCACGACGCCCTGCGCCGGGCCGTCGGCAACCTGCTCTCGAACGCGGTCCGGCTGGCCCCACCGGGTTCCCGCATCACCGTCGCGGCCGGCCGGGACGGCTCCTGGCTCTGGACGGCGGTGCGGGACGAGGGCCCGGGCATAGGCGACGACGACCGGGCGAGGGTCTTCGACCGCTTCTGGCGAGCCAAGGGCAACGGCGGCGGCCGCGACCGCCCTGCCGGCCTGGGCCTGGCCATCGTCTGACAGATAGTCGAATCACACGGCGGCCAGGTCCGCCTGTTCTCACGGGTGGGGGAGGGCTCTACGTTCGTGCTGTGGTTCCCGGCGTCGGGAGAGAGTCAGACGAACGGCGGCCCGCCGGATACGGCGCCCCTTTAGCGGCGCGGGGAACTGCGCGACAAGCCCCCACCAAGCCGCACCCGAAAAGCTACGCCGCTTCCTTCGCCTTGCTCGCGTACATGTCCACATACTCCTGCCCGGACAACCGCATGACCTCACTCATCACCGAGTCGGTCACGGCCCGCAGCACATACCGATCCCGGTCCATCCCTTCGTACCGGGAGAACTCCATCGCCTCACCGAACCGGACCGTGACCTTCCCCGGCCGGGGAAGACCCGCCCCACCCGGCTGGAGCCGGTCCGTCCCGATCATGGCGAACGGCACCACGGGCGCACCCGTCATCAAGGTCAGCCGGGCGATGCCGGTCCGCCCCCGGTACAGCCGCCCGTCGGGCGACCGCGTCCCCTCCGGGTAGATCCCGAACACCCGGCCCTCCTCCAGCACCCGGCGCCCGGTCATCAGCGCGGCGACACCACCCCGGCCACCGTCACGATCCACCGGGATCATGCCGACGCCCGTGAAGAACCAGGCCATCAGCCGGCCCTTGAGGCCCTTCCCGGTCACGTACTCGTCCTTGCCGATGAAGAAGACCTGCCGGTCGCAGACCAGCGGCAGGATCATCGAGTCGATGAACGTCAGGTGGTTGCCGGCCAGGATGACCGGACCGTCGCCGGGAATGTGCTCCGCACCTTCCACCTGAGGGCGGAACATCAGGCGCATGATCGGGCCGAGCACTGCCTTGATGAGCGCGAAGCGGGACAACGGGCCCTCCGTGTCAAGGGATGCGGTATGAGTCTGTGCAGGTGAGGACGATACTCGTGGCCCCGGGGGTCGCGCACATCGGGCACGGGGACTTAACCGAGGTCTTACGCACCAATGACGCGGGTTCACCTGCGGTGACCTGCCGTGGACGATGCGTAACCCGGCCGCCACATGTGACGGACGTCGCTCCCCGGGCGTATCGGACGCGTTCCCAGAACCGCCGCACCGAATCGCCGGGACGCCACGAACCCGACGAGCCGTCGACGCGCCGTCAGTTCCCCGCCCCCACCGGCCACTACGACATCCGTCGTCACCCACGTGTTCCGCCCGGCGTCTCCCACCCGTCATGTACGCGCCCGTACGATCGGCCCGCACTGACGAGCCGACGGCAGGGAGGGCGCTCATGGGAACGCAGAGGCCGAACGAGGAAACGGATGGAACCGGACGGCGGGCCCTGCTCGGCGCGGCGGTGCTGCTCGGCGCCGGGGGAGCGGTCCTCGGCATGACCGGCACGGCGAGAGCCGAAAGCATCCGCGGCGGGCATGGCGGTCTGAAGAGCCTGCCCAAGCCGACGATCGTCGGCCACCGCGGGGCCAGCGGTTACCGCCCGGAGCACACCTTCGGCTCGTACCAGCTGGCCCTCGACATGGGTGCCGACATCGTCGAGGCGGGCGACCTGGTGCCGACGAAGGACGGTCACCTCGTGTGCCGTCACGAGCCGGAGATCGGCGGAACCACGGACGTCGCCGAGCACCCCGAGTTCGCCGACCGCAAGAAGACCAAGCTCCTCGACGGTGTCTCCACCACCGGCTGGTTCACCGAGGACTTCACGCTCGCGGAGCTGAAGACCCTGCGGGCGATCGAGCGCATCCCGGCCAACCGCCCGCACAACACCCTCTACAACGGCCGCTGGGAGATCCCCACCTTCGAAGAGGTCCTGAAGTGGCAGGACCAGCAGACCCGCGAGCGCGGCAAGCAGGTCTGGATCTACCCCGAGCTCAAGCACCCCACCTACTTCCGCAAGCAGGGCCTCCCCCTGGAGGAGCGGGTCGCCAAGCTGCTGCGCAAGTACCGCAAGGACCGGCGCACCTCCCCGGTCATCCTCCAGTCCTTCGAGCCGACCAGCATCGAGCGCCTCAATAAGCTCGTCGACAACCCCCTGGTCGTCCTGCTGTCCTCGGCGAACACCCGCCCCTGGGACTTCGTCGAGACGGGCGACCCGCGCACGGTCGCCGACCTGGTGAAGCCGGCCGGCCTGCGGGAGATCGCCTCCTACGCGCAGGGCATCGGCCCGACCCTGGACCTGGTCATCCCGCGTGACGCCAAGGGCGACCTCACGCAGCCCACGACGCTCGTCGCGGACGCGCACAAGGTGGGCCTGATCCTGCACCCGTGGACGCTGCGCAACGAGAACCCCTTCCTGCCGGCGAACTTCCGCAAGGGCACGGACGCGGACGCCTACGGTGACGTCTTCGGCGCGTACAAGGCCTACTTCGCGACCGGTATCGACGGCGTCTTCACCGACCAGCCCGACACGGGCCTGCTGGCCCGCGAGGACTTCGTCGGCAACTGAGCGTCAACATGTGAGCTCACACCCCACGGTCGAGTGGCCTTCGGCCGCCCGGGCAACCCGCAGCCCGGGCGGCCGCGTCGCTCCCCATATGACGCACGACCTGGTCGCCGCCCTGCGCCCGTTGCTCGCCGCTGAGGCCGCCGCGGAGGGATATGCCGCCGGAGCCGAGCCGGGTGACCTGGAGCAGGCGGTCTGGCTCCGCCTGCTGGAGCGCCTCGACGCCGAGGGTCCGCCGCTCGACCCGCAGGAATGGCTCCGCCGGGCCGTCCGTTCCGAAGCGCGCCGCACCCGCCGTACGAGCCGCCTCGAACGGCCGTACGCCGTCGAACCGGTCGACGACGGCGGTCGCGATCCGGAGCAGCTCGCCCTCGCCGCGGCCCGCGGCCGTGCCCTGCGCGAGGCCGTGCGCCGCCTCCCCGGCCGCTGCCCCCGGCTGATGGAGGCCCTGCTCTCTCCCGAAGACCTGACATACCGGGAAATCGCAGGGGAGTTGGGTATCTCACAGGGGAGTCTTGGCCCGGAACGTTCCAGATGCCTGGGATGTCTGCGCAGATTACTCACACCGGAGGTTGCGGCCTGCTGAGGACGGGGATAGGAGTGAGGAACGACAGGTGATCAGATGAGCGGGAGGCGTGCGCACATGGGCATGAGCGTGACCATCTCTGCGGCGGCCGAGCAGGACGCGGAGCAGATCTTCAGGCTGCAGTACCTGTGCTTCCAGCCGGAGGCGGCGCTGTACGGCAACTACCGCATCGACCCGCTCGTCCAAACCCTCGACTCGGTCCGCGAGGAGGTCGCCCGGGACTGCGTCTTCGTGGCCCGGCTCGGCGACGAGGTCGTCGGCTCCGTCCGCGGCTCGGTCACCGAGGACGGCACCGCCGCGATCGGCAAGCTCTGCGTCCACCCCCGCCTCCAGGGCCACGGCATCGGCGCCCGCCTCCTCCGGGCGGCCGAATCGGCCCTCGCCGACCAGCACGGCGCCACCCGCTTCCGCCTCCACACCGGCCACCGCAGCGAGGGCAACCTCCGCCTCTACCGCAAGGTCGGCTACGAAACGGTCGGCACGTCCCAGGGCGCGGACGGCGTACCGATGATCGTCCTGGAGAAACCGGCCGGAACCTACGCGACGACGGCTTGATTTCGCCCTTCAGGGGCGCGGGGAACTGCGCGATCAGCCACACGTGGCCCGCGGCCGCCTGACGAACCTCAGGCGGCACCCTCCCGAGGCGCACCCTTCCTCAGCCAGTGGATGGCGGTCAGCGGCAAGAGCACGGGAATGAAGACGTAGCCCATCCCGAAGTCCGACCACACGGTCGCATCCGGAAACGCCGACGGCTCGATCAACGTCCACGTCCCCACCGTCAGCACACCCACCAACTCGGCGACACAGCACGCCAACGCGGCCTTGCGCGCCGTTTCCCCGCCCCGCACCAACGAGTACGTGATGAACCCGTAGACCACACCCGCGACGGCGGACAGCGAGTACGCGAGCGGCGCCCGGTCGAACTCCGTCGCGATCTGAAACGCGGATCGCGACACCGCCCCGACGACCATCACGCCGTACAGCCACACCAGCAGCGTGCCCGGCCCACTGGTCAGCCGCCGCCGGCTCACCTCAGCCTCCCCAGATGTCATAGAGCCGCACCTCCAGCACAGCCAGCACCACACCGCCGGCGGCGACCGTCACCGAACCCCACCGGGTGCGCTCCGCCAGCGACATGAACCCCGCCGCCGGGATGCACGCGAACGCCCCCAGCAGATACGCCACGAAGATCGTCGTGCCCTGCTCCGGCTTCTCGCCCTGCGCCAGCAGCACGATCCCGGCCACGAGCTGGATCAGCGTCAGCAGCGTGACCACGGCCATCCCGATGAAGTGCCAGTCCTTCGTCGGCTGGTCGCGGTAGGCGGCCCAGCCGCACCAGGCGGCGAGCAGCAGCGCGGCGACGCCGGTCACCAGCGTCAGGGCATCAAGCATGCTGCGACCTTATTACGGCCGAAAAGGCCCGATGCCTGCGGCCCTGGCCCGCACCGTAGGGTCGAGGACATGAAGATCCACGCGCACGCCCTGCTGTTCGACAACGACGGAACCCTGGTCTCCTCCCTCGCCTCGGTGGACCGCTGCTGGACGCGGTGGGCCACGGAGTACGGGATCACGGCCGAGGAGTTCGCCCGGGTCGAGCTGCACGGCCGGCCGGCCGCCGAGATAGCCGCCGACCTGCTGCCCGCCGACCTGGTGCCGCAGGCCGTCGCGCGGATCGAGGACCTGGAGGTGGAGGACGTACCCAACGGCGGGGTGCACCTGCTGCCGGGGACCAGTGCCTTCCTCGACTCCCTGCCCGCCGAGCGCTGGGCCGTCGTCACCTCCGCCACCCGGCGGCTGGCCGAGGCCCGGCTCGACGCCGTCGGCATCCTGCCCAAGACGCTCGTCGCAGCGGACGACGTGACCCGTGGCAAGCCCGACCCCGAGCCCTACCTGCTCGCCGCCCGCACCCTCGGCGTCGACCCGGCCCACTGTGTCGTCTTCGAGGACGCCCCCGCGGGTCTCAGCGCCGGCCGGGCCGCCGGCATGACCACCGTGGCGTTGACCACAACCCACCAGGCCCATGAGCTCCAGGCCGACCTGGTGGTCGAGAACCTGTCGGCCTTGTCCGCACTGGTCACCGAGCAGGGTGTGGAGATCTCCCTCCGCGGCTGACGAAAGCCGGCCGAGTCCGGACCCTGTCCACCGCTGTCCAGCATCCGGACAGCGGCGGCCGGTCAGGACCGTACGCGTGTTTTACTGACGGCATGACCACGACGAGCGACCGCATCCCCGCGACCGAGGCGACCATGACGCCCGGTGCTCGTTGTATGTGTCGAATGTGCGCCTTCTAGAGGGCCCCTGCACCACCCCTGAGCTCGCGCCCCGAAGCGAGACCGCGGCATGTCCGCACGCCCTGAGCCGTGCGTGACGCCAAGCCGCCCGCGCACATGTTCTCCCCGGTTCCACGCCCCTGCGAGAACCGTGTCGCGTCCCTGAACGAATGCACCTGTGCCCGGGCACACCCACGCCCGCGCACTCGACAGTGACGGAAACCCACGTGATCACCACAACGGACCTGACCAAGGTCTACCGTTCGCGCGGCCGCGAGGTCACCGCCCTGGACGGCGTCGACCTGCACGTCCGCGAAGGCGAGGTGTACGGCGTCATCGGCCAGTCCGGCGCCGGCAAGTCCTCGCTGATCCGCTGCGTCAACCTCCTGGAACGCCCCACCTCCGGCACCGTGACGGTCGCCGGGCGGGACCTCACCGCCCTGGCCGGCCGCGGCCCGCGCGCCGGAAAGGAACTGCGGCAGGCGCGCAGCCGGATCGGCATGGTCTTCCAGCACTTCAACCTGCTGTCTTCCCGGACCGTCCAGGACAACGTCGAACTGCCGTTGGAGATCCTCGGCAAGTCCGGCAGGGAACGCTCCCGCAAGGCATTGGAGCTGCTGGACCTGGTCGGCCTCGCCGACAAGGCGGGGGCCTACCCCGCCCAGCTCTCCGGCGGCCAGAAGCAGCGCGTCGGCATCGCCCGCGCCCTGGCCGGCGACCCCAAGGTGCTGCTGTCCGACGAGGCCACCAGCGCCCTCGACCCGGAGACCACCCGCTCGATCCTGGCACTGCTGCGCGACCTGAACCGGCAGCTCGGCCTGACCGTCCTGCTCATCACGCACGAGATGGACGTCGTGAAGTCGGTCTGCGACTCGGCCGCGCTCATGGAGGACGGGCGCATCGTCGAGTCGGGCACCGTCAGCGAACTCCTGGCCACCCCGGGCTCGGAACTGGCCGCCGCGCTGTTCCCGCTCGACGGCGAGGCCTCCGGCGAGGATCGCACCGTCGTCGACGTCACCTTCCAGGGCGAGAGCGCGACCCAGCCCGTCATCTCGCAGCTCGCCCGCACCTACAACATCGACATATCGATCCTCGGCGCCGCCATCGACACCGTCGGCGGCCTCCAGGTCGGCCGGATGCGCATCGAACTGCCCGGCCGCTACGAGGACAACGTCGTGCCGATCGGCTTCCTGCGCGAACAGGGCCTCCAGATCGACGTCCTCGGTCACGAGTCCGTTCTGGTGAAGGAAGGTGTCAAGTGACCTGGTCCGAGATGCAGCCCCTGCTGGAACAGGCGTGCTGGGACACGCTCCACATGGTCGGCTGGTCCACCCTCATCGCCGTCGTCGGCGGACTGCCGCTCGGGATCCTGCTGGTCCTCACCGACCGCGGCGGCCTGCTCCAGAACGTCATCGCCAACAAGGTCATCGGGCAGATCGTGAACATCGCCCGCTCGCTGCCGTTCATCATCCTGATGGTCGCGCTGATGACCTTCACCCGCTGGATCACCGGCACGACCATCGGCCGCGAGGCCGCCATCGTGCCGCTCGCCGTCGGCGCCATCCCGTTCTTCGCGCGTCTGGTCGAGACGGCCGTCCGCGAAGTGGACCACGGGCTCGTCGAGGCCGTGCAGGCCATGGGCGGCAACACCTGGACCGTCGTCCGCAAGGTCCTCGTCCCCGAGTCCCTGCCGTCGCTGATCTCCAGCACCACGACCACGGTCGTCGCCCTCATCGGCTACTCCGCGATGGCGGGCACCGTCGGCGCCGGCGGCCTCGGAGACATCGCCATCCGCTACGGCTACCAGCGCTTCGAGACCCAGATGATGTGGATCACCGTCGCGATCCTCGCGGTCGTCATCTCGGTCATCCAGTTCGCCGGCGACTACGCGGCCCGCTCCCTGCACCGCCGCGGCGCCCACTCGGGCCCCGCCCCGAAACTGCGGCTGCTCAAGGCCGCCTCCTGAACTCCCCGTCCACCCACAACGGGGTCGCACCACCCGCAAGGCCATAAGGAAAGGCACTTTTCGTGCGTAACACCGCCAAGATCACCACCGCCGTCCTCGCCGCCGGAGCCCTCACCCTCGGGCTCGGCGCCTGCGGCGCGGGCACCTCCGGCTCCGACGGACCCCTGATCGTCGCCGCGAGCCCCGTCCCGCACGCCGAGATCCTCACCTACGTCAAGGACAACCTGGCGAAGAAGGAGGGCCTCGACCTGGAGGTCAAGGAGTTCACCGACTACACGTCGCAGAACCCCGCGACGCAGGACGGCTCCGTGGGCGCCAACTACTTCCAGAACAAGCCGTACCTCGACGACTACAACAAGAAGAACGGCACCGACATCGTGCCCGTCGTCACGGTCCATCTGGAGCCGCTCGGCCTCTACTCCCACAAGGTCAAGAAGGCCGACGACCTGAAGAGCGGTGCGACCGTCGCCGTCCCCAACGACACGGTCAACGAGGCCCGCGCCCTCAAGCTCCTCGCCGCCCACGGGCTCATCACCCTCAAGGACGGCGTCGGCAACGAGGCGACCCCCTCCGACATCACCAAGAACCCCAAGAACCTCAAGTTCAAGGAGCTGGAGGCGGCCCAGACGCCGCGCTCCCTCGACGACGTGGACGCCGCCGTCGTCAACGGCAACTACGCCATCGAGTCCGACCTCAAGCCGGCGAAGGACGCCCTCGTCCTGGAGTCCCCGAAGAACAACCCGTACGGCAACTTCCTCGCGGTGAAGAAGGGCCAGGAGGACGACCCGCGCGTGAAGAAGCTCGCGAAGCTCCTCACCTCGCCCGAGGTGAAGAAGTTCATCCAGGACAAGTACGCCGGCTCCGTGCTCGCCTCCTTCTGAGCCCACGCCCGGCACCCGTCACGCACGGGGTCCTCCCTCATCCGGTGGGGAGGACCCCGTGGTGCGGATCAGTGCTTTCATGCTGCATGCTGGGCAGTTCAGCAGGCCCTGAAGGTTCACCGAAGGTAACGGAGCGGCGCATGACGAGCACCTTTCCCAACGTCTCCATCAGCACGGAGCGGTTGGTCCTGCGTCCCTTCGAGGAGCCGGACATCCAATCGTTCGCCGACATGATGAACGACGAGCTCGTCACCGCCTGGACCTCCGTCCCGCACCCCTACACCGAGGCCCACGCGCGCTCCTGGATCACCGAACTGGCCCCCGCCGAACGTGCCGAGGGACGCGGCATAGTCTTCGCCGTCACCGAGTTCCTCACCCAGCGCCTCGTCGGCGTCGTCCACCTTCGCAACACCGACTGGCGGATCCGCTCCAGCGAGATCTCCTACGTCATCGCCCCCTGGGCCCGCGGCGAGGGCTACGCCTCCGAGGCGGCGCTCATCACCGCGCAGTGGCTCTTCAACGACCAGAAGTTCGAGCGCCTCGAACTGCGCACCCCGGCCGACAACACCGCCTCCCAGCAGGTTGCCCAGAAGATCGGCTGCATCAGCGAGGGAGTGCTGCGCGGCGCCTGGATAGCCCGGGCACGCAGGGACGACGGCGAATGGACCGAGGTGCGCACCGACCTGATCGTCTGGAGCCTGCTCCCCGAGGACCTCGAAGGCGTGGGCGACCAGCTGCCCGGCGGCTTCACGTCCTTCGGCGACTGGAACTGACGTCGGTGACGTGAACTGACCGAACGGACACGGCGCGCGACGGCACCGCCACCCCCTCCGCCGGCTTCACCGGGTACTCTCACGAAGCCCACCTGCGGGCCGCTCATCACGCGGCACACAGACGACCTGCGCAAACCCCTGGAGACTGACGACGATGGCCGACCGGGTCACGGTGATCGGCTGGGACGGTTCGCCGCTGACCGCCGCGGCACGCGCCGCCCTGGGTGCCGCCACGCTCGTGGCGGGTGCCGCCCACCATCTGGCGCTCCCCGAGGTACCCGCCGGTGCCGAGCGCATCCGCCTCGGCAGTGTCGCCCTCGCCGCCCGCCGCATCGCCGCCCACCGCGGCACGGCCGTCGTGCTCGCCGACGGCGACCCGGGCTTCTTCGGTGTCGTACGCACCCTGCGCGCCCCCGAGTTCGGCCTCGAAGTCGAAGTCGTCCCCGCCGTCTCCTCGGTCGCCGCCGCTTTCGCCCGCGCCGGCATGCCCTGGGACGACGCACAGGTGGTCGTCGCACACCGCCGCACCCTGCGCCGCGCGGTGAACGTATGCCGCGCCCACACCAAGGTGGCAGTCCTCACCTCACCCGGCGCCGGCCCCGCCGAACTCGGCCTGCTCCTCGAAGGAGTCCACCGCTCCTTCGTCATCTGCGAGGAACTCGGTACCTCACACGAGCGGGTCAGCGTCGTCACCTCCGACAAGGCCGCCGACTACACCTGGCGCGACCCCAACGTCGTCATCGTCCTCGGTGGCCCGGCCGGACCCGGCACCGCGGGGGAGACCGGCGGCTGGATCGCCGGCCGCGACCCGTCCGCCGGACCACGCGGCTGGTCCCTGCCCGCCGAGGCCTACGGCGGTGACCTCGGCGAGGGCGAGACCCAGTTGCTGCGCGCCTCCCAACTCGCCCGCCTCGGACCGCGGATCGGCGACCTCGTGTGGGACATCGGCTGCGGCAGCGGTGCCTTCGCCATCGAGGCCGCGCGCGCCGGCGCCGCCGTCATCGCCGTCGACCACGACCGGGCGGCCTGCGCCCGCACCGACGCGGCGGCCCGCCGCCTCGGCGTCCAGCTCCAGATCGTGCACGGCACCGCCCCGCACGTCCTGGAGAACCTCCCCGAACCCGACGTCGTCCGCGTCGGCGGCGGGGGAGCGGCCGTCGTCTCGGCCGTCGCCGACCGCCGCCCGCAGCGCATCGTCACGCACGCCGCCACCCGGGACGCCGCCGAACTCGTCGGCCGGGACCTGACGGAGCACGGATACGGCGTCGAGTGCGCCCTGCTCCAGTCCGTCGAACTCGACACCCGGGCCTGGACGGAGAAGGAACGGAGCGTCGCGTTCCTGCTCAGCGGGGTGCTGCCCCGCCGCAGCACCTGACCCCGCCGCCGTCCCCGTGATCGGGTTGTCGTACTGCGCGCGGTAGGCTGGCCGATCGCTGCACCGCACGCGGACGTCCGGCAGATCGTCGGTCAATGTCCGGAAAGCCCGCCCGTTTTGGGGTGAGTGTGGTACGGCAGAACCGGAGGACGCGCAACGTGGCGCAGTCCACAGCGGAACCGTCGCGGATCAACGTGCCGTGACGGTGGTTCGGCCGCAACAATGCCAGTGAGTGGCTTTGTCGCCTTTTACGGGCGGGCCGTTCGTGCCGCTGGGGACGCACGCTCGTTCTTCACTGTGGGGCGGTCGGTGCGCCGTTCCGGGTGAGCTGGTCGTAGGAGCACTAACCGATGGGCGAGGGGTACGCATGACCGACACCGGCCAGGTCCCGGGCGAGGGACTGCCGGAGAACGCAGGCATGGTGGAACAGCCGGGCGCCCCCGCGCACGGTGCGTACGCCTACCTCTCCGAGAACACCGCCGAGGACGAAGACCTGCTGCTGCCCGGCTCCCACGGCGCCTGGGGCAACGAGGTCGCCCCGCCCGCGCCGGAGCCGGTCGTGGAGGCCGTGCACCAGCCGGGCCCGCACGAGCTCTCGGGCCGCGACAGCGGCTCGGTCGACCTCGGCGGCGTCCGCCTGCCCGACCCGCCGCCGATCCCGCCCATCACCCCGCGTCGGCCGCTGCATCTCGGCCCGCCCCTCCCCGACAGCTCCGCCAGCCCGGTCCGCTCGCTCGCCGACCGCGGCCCCGCGGAAGCGCCGGCACGACAGCCCGCAGCGCCGGCGCCCGGCCCCGAGTACCTCGACGCCCCGCGTGCCCCGGAGGCGCCCGCGCAGCCGGCCGCGCCCTGGGGCGCGCAGGTCCAGCCCCAGGCCCCGGTGAGCGCCGGGGCGGCGCCTGCGGAAACGGTTGTTCCACAGGCAGAGCCGGCGGGCACGGCCCAGGCCGTCGCAACCCGCGTCGCCCCGGGACCGGCCCACGCGGCACCGGCGACGCAGGCCGCCTACGCCGAGCAGCCCGCGCAGGGCCCCTACGTCGAGCAGCCCGCACAGAGCACGGCGGCGCCCGGCGCGCCCGCCGGTGACCAGGTGGCTACCGGCGAGCCGGAGCAGGCCGTCCCCGCGCAGGGCGCGGAGGGTGCGGGTGAGCCGGTTGAAGCAGGCGTCGGCCCGGCTGGTGAGCAGGTGGCCGCCGCCGAGCCCGGGGTTGCGGGTGACCCGGCTGGCGCGGGCGTTGGCCCGGCCGGTGACCATGCGGCCGCCGCCCAGCCGGAGCAGGGCGTTTCGGCGCAGGGGGAGGGGGTTGAGGGCGACCCGGCCGGCGCGGTCGGTCCCGCGGCTGCCCCTGCGGTCACCGCCCAGCCGGAGCAGGGTGTTTCGGCGCAGGACCCGGGCGTTGCGGGTGAGCCCGCTGCCGGGGGCGTCGGTCCGGACGCCGCGCAGGTGGCTGCCGCCGAGGCCGGGGCCGTCCCCGTTTCGGGATCGGTTCCGGCGGACGCGCCGGGGCCGGTCGTGGACGGTTCCGGTCAGGACGGTGAGCCGGCACTTGCCGATGGTTCTCCCGAGGTGCCCGGGCCGGGTGCCGCGGGCGAATCCGCCGACGGTGGTGAGCAGGCCCCGGCGGCTGCCGCGGAGCAGGGCGTGGCGCCCGCTCCCGTCCCGGAGGCCGCACCGGTGCCCGAGGTAGTCCCGTCCCCGGAGGCTGCCGCCGCGCCCGAACATGCTGTCGTAGCTCCGTCCGAGGCGGATGCGGCGGAGACCGTCGCGGCCCAGGCGCCGGACGCAGTCGGCCCCGACGCGGCTGCACAGGCCCCCGCAGCGGAGACTGCCCCGGAGGCTGCCGCACCGGCCGTGCCGGCGACCGAGTCCGTCGCGCAGGAGCCGGAGGTCGGCGTCGATGAGACCGCGCCGCAAGCACAGTCCCCTGAGCCGATCGCCCAGGCCCCCGAGGCAAGTGACGCCGGGGCAGCCGCGCAGGAACCCGAGATGACGGCACCGCAGGCCGCCGCTGCCGCTCCCGAAGCGCCCGCCGAGGCCACCGAGGCGCCCGCGCCTGCCACGCCCGCCCCGGCCACCGGGACGGCCGCCCCGGAAGCCGGCGTTCCGACTGCCGAGGCCCCCGCGCCCACCGACGCACCCGCCCCCGAGGCGCCCGCCGAGGCACCAGAGGCGACAACACCGGCTCAGCCCCCCGCCGCGACAGCGCCCCCTCAGCCCACCGAGACGGCCACCCCCGACTCCGGAGCCGAGGCCCCCGCACCTGCCCAGGCCACCCCCGACGCGACCGCCGAGGCAGCGGCACCGGCTCAGGCCCCCGAGACAGCCGCGCCGGACGCGTTTGCCGACCCGACTGCCGAGGCGGCGGCGCCGGTCCCCGAGCCGGTAGCCGCCACGCCCGAGAACGCCGAAGCCATCCCGGCCCCCGCGGCACCGCAAGCCCCCGAGACCTCCTCCCACACCCCGGAAACCCCGCAAACCCCCCAGCCCCCGGAGAGCACCCCGGCATCCGCCGAGGACGTCACCGTCGTACTCCCCGGCCCGGCCCCGGACGAGCAGGCCGGACAGCACGTCCAGGGCCCGCAGCAGTCCCAGGCCGCCGTCCCCCAGCCGGCACAGCCCGAGGCGGAACCCGTGGTCATCGTCCCCGCACCCCGCGAAGGCGACGCCGAACTCGCACAGAACGTCGACGACCTGGACACCCGGGGCGCCGAACAGGAAGACCTGGCGGACCAGGAACGCCACGAAACAGAGAGCGCGGCCGCAGTGGCAGAAGCACGACAGTCCACCGGCCCCGCCGCCCCCGGCTACGACCCCGCCGAGCGCGAGGCCGTGCTGAAGGTCATGCGCGAACGCCGCGACATCCGCAACGGCTTCCGCAGCGACCCCATCCCGCACGAGGTGCTGCTCCGCGTCCTGGAGGCCGCCCACCACGCGCCCTCCGTCGGTCACTCGCAGCCCTGGGACTTCGTCGTCATCCGCTCCGCCGACACCCGGCGCGCGATGCACGAACTGGCCATGCGCCAGCGCGACGCGTACGCGAAGTCCCTCCCCAAGGGCCGGGCGAAGCAGTTCAAGGAACTGAAGATCGAGGCCATCCTCGACACCCCGGTGAACATCGTCGTCACCGCCGACCCGACCCGCGGCGGCCGCCACACCCTCGGCCGTCACACCCAGCCCCAGATGGCGCCGTACTCGGCCGCCCTGGCCGTGGAGAACCTCTGGCTCGCCGCCCGTGCCGAAGGCCTCGGCGTCGGCTGGGTCAGCTTCTTCGACGAGCGCGAGATGGTCCGCGCCCTCGGCCTGCCCGAGCACCTCGAGGTCATCGCCTACCTGTGCGTCGGTTACGTCGACGAGTTCCCGGACGAGCCCGAGCTGCTGCAGGCGGGCTGGTCCAAGCGCCGCCCGCTGTCCTGGGTCGTGCACGAGGAGACGTACGGCCGTCGCGCCCTGCCCGGAGAGGAACCGCACGACCTGCTCGCCGAGACCGTGGCGCAGATCCGCCCGCTGGACGCCAAGGCGCTCGGCGAGGCGTGGGAGCGCCAGAAGCGAATGACCAAGCCGGCCGGTGCGCTGGGCATGCTGGAGATCATCTCCGCCCAGCTGTCGGGCCTTTCCCGCCAGTGCCCGCCGCCCATCCCGGAGCCCGCGGCCGTCGCGATCTTCGCCGGCGACCACGGCGTGCACGCGCAGGGGGTCACCCCCTGGCCGCAGGAGGTGACGGCCCAGATGGTGGCCAACTTCCTCGGCGGCGGCGCCGTCTGCAACGCCTTCGCCACCCAGGTGGGCGCCGAGGTCTGCATCGTCGACGTGGGCGTCGCCGCCGACCTCCCGGCCACGCCGGGCCTGCTTCCCCGCAAGGTCCGGGCGGGCACGTCCGACCTGACCACCGGCCCCGCGATGACCCGCGAGGAGGCCAAGCAGGCCATCGAGGTGGGCATCGAGACCGCCCGCGACCTGGTCGCCGCCGGCAACAAGGCCCTGCTCACGGGTGAGATGGGCATCGCCAACACGACCGCCTCCGCCGCCCTGATCTCCGTCTTCACGGGTGCGGACCCGGCCGAGGTCACGGGCCGGGGCACCGGCATCAACGACGAGACCCTCGCCCGCAAGACCGAGGTCGTCCGCCGCGCCCTCGAACTCCACCAGCCGGACCCGGCCGACCCGGTCGGTGTGCTCGCCGCGATCGGCGGCTTCGAGCACGCCGCCATCGTCGGCCTGCTCCTCGGCGGCGCGTCCCTGCGCACGCCGGTGATCCTGGACGGCGTCAGCGCCGGCGCCGCCGCCCTGGTGGCCCGCGCCATCGCCCCGGAGGTCCTGGCGGCCTGCATCGCCGGTCACCGCAGCGCCGAGCCCGGCCACGTGGCCGCCCTGAACAAGCTCGGCCTGCGCCCCCTGGTCGACCTCGACCTCCGCCTGGGCGAGGGCACGGGCGCCCTCCTGGCCCTGCCGTTGGTCCAGAGCACGGCCAGAGCGATGCACGAGGTGGCGACGTTCGATTCGGCGGGAGTGACTGAGAAGTAAGGCTCCTGTGGTCCGCGTGGGTGCGTGGGCACGGACCCACGCACCCGCACCCGGCGATCACGCCCAGCCACCGGACACCTGTGCCACCCCGAACACCCGCGCCGTAAAATCCGCACGTCAGGGCTACCGAACCACCGCCGCAACAGGAGCCGCACCTTCATGGCCGAACACCCCGCCTACCCCGTAGGCCTCCGCCTCACCGGCCGCCGCGTGGTCGTCCTCGGCGGCGGCCAGGTCGCCCAGCGCCGTCTCCCGGCCCTCATTGCGGCGGGCGCGGACATCGTCCTCGTGTCCCCCGAGGTCACCCCCTCCGTCGAAGCCATGGCGGACGCCGGCGAAATCACCTGGCACAAGCGCCCCTACGGGGAAGGCGACCTCGCGGACGCCTGGTACGCCCTGATCGCCACCGGCGACACGGAAGCGAACACCAGGGCCTCCGCCGAGGCGGAACGCAACCGCGTCTGGTGCGTTCGCTCCGACGACGCGGACGAGGCGACGGCCTGGACCCCGGCCACCGGCCACAGCGAGGGCGTCACGGTTGCCGTACTGACCACGGACGCCCGCGGCCGCGACCCCCGCCACACCGCCGCCATCCGCGACGCGGTCGTCGAGGGCCTGCGCGACGGCACGCTCGTCGCCCCCCACCACCGCACCCGTACGCCCGGCGTCGCCCTGGTCGGCGGCGGCCCCGGCGACCCGGACCTGATCACCGTGCGCGGCCGCCGCCTGCTCGCCGAGGCCGACGTGGTCATCACCGACCACCTGGGCCCGCGCGACCTGCTCGCGGAACTGCCGTCGAGCGTCGAGGTGATCGACGCCGCGAAGCTGCCGTACGGCAGGTTCATGGCGCAGGAGGCCATCAACAACGCCCTGATCGAGTACGCAAAGCAGGGCAAGTCGGTCGTACGGCTCAAGGGCGGCGACCCCTTCGTCTACGGCCGGGGCATGGAGGAGGTCCAGGCGCTCGCCGAGGCCGGCATCCCCTGCACGGTCGTGCCCGGCATCTCCAGCTCCATCTCGGTCCCGGGCGCCGCCGGCATCCCGGTCACCCACCGCGGCGTCGCCCACGAGTTCACGGTGGTCAGCGGCCACATCGCCCCCGACGACGAGCGCTCCCTGGTCGACTGGCCGTCCCTCGCCAAGCTGACCGGCACGCTGGTGATCCTCATGGGGGTCGCCACGATCGGGAAGGTCGCCGAGACGCTCATCGCCCACGGCAAGGCCCCGGACACGCCCGTCGCCCTGGTCCAGGAAGGCACGACGGCCGGCCAGCGCCGCGTCGACGCCACCCTGGCGACGGTCGGGGAGACCGTACGGACCGAGGACGTGAAGCCTCCGGCGGTCATCGTCATCGGCGAGGTCGTGAAGGTCGGCCCCACGGTCGGCGCACCCCGCGAGTAACCCCGGGTAACACAGTCCGTCCCAAGCCGTTGGCACCGCACCCAGGACAAGGCAGTATCACCCTGTGGCCGATCTCATCACCATCGAGGATCCCGACGACCCGCGCCTGCACGACTACACCGGCCTGACCGACGTGGACCTGCGCCGCAAGCGCGAACCCGCCGAGGGCCTCTTCATCGCCGAGGGCGAGAAGGTCATCAGAAGGGCCAAGGAAGCGGGCTACGAGATGCGGTCCATGCTGCTCTCGGCCAAGTGGGTCGACGTCATGCGCGACGTCATCGACGAACTCCCGGCCCCCGTCTACGCCGTCAGCCCCGAACTCGCCGAGCAGGTCACCGGCTACCACGTGCACCGCGGCGCGCTCGCCTCCATGCAGCGCAAGCCCCTGCCCACGGCAGCCGACCTCCTCCAGGCCGCCCGCCGCGTCGTGATCATGGAGTCGGTCAACGACCACACCAACATCGGCGCGATCTTCCGCTCCGCCGCCGCCCTCGGCATGGACGCGGTCCTGCTCTCCCCGGACTGCGCCGACCCCCTCTACCGCCGCAGCGTGAAGGTCTCCATGGGCGCCGTCTTCTCCGTGCCCTACGCCCGTCTGGACACCTGGCCCAAGGGCCTGGAGTCGGTCCGCGAGGCCGGCTTCACCCTGCTCGCCCTCACCCCCGACGAGAAGGCCCGGCCCCTCGACGAGGCAGCCCCGCACACCATGGACCGCGTGGCCCTCATGCTCGGCGCCGAGGGCGACGGCCTGTCCACCCAGGCCCTGGTCGCCGCCGACGAGTGGGTCCGCATCCCCATGTCCCACGGCGTCGACTCCCTCAACGTGGGCGCGGCGGCGGCCGTGGCCTTCTACGCCGTGGCCACCGGCCGCCCTCAGACCTAGGGGCCGTACGTGGAGCAGCGCCAGGCGATCGTCGCCGTACTGCGCCGCGGGGACCGCGTCCTCGCGATCCGGCGCGGCCCGGCGGTCCCCCGTCCCGGCTACTGGCAGCCGCTGAGCGGCAAACTCGAACCGGGCGAGACCCAGGAGCAGGCGGTGGTCCGGGAGGTCCGCGAGGAGGTCGGCCTCACCGTCGTACCCCTGGCGAAGGTGTGGGAGTCGGAGACCGACGACCACCGTTTCCGCCTCCACTGGTGGACCGCCCGCGCGGACACGGGGGAGGTAGTCCCCGACCCCGGCGAGGTCGCCGAGACCCGCTGGGTCACGCCGGGGGAGTTCCTGACGCTGGACCCGGTCTTCGACGGCGACCGCGAGTTCTTCGAGCGCATCCTGCCGGAGCTGTGACGGCGGACCTGAGCCGCTACGGTTCGAACCCCTGCGGTTCGACGTCCTGCGGTTCGTAGCCCCGCTGGACGTGCTCCTGCCGGACACCGCCCCCGTCGCCGCCGAGTCCCCGCGCCGAGCCCTGACAGCCCTGCACCAGGGCGATGCCGACCGCCACCAGCAGCGTGACCACGACGAACACGAACAGTCGCTGCCGCAGCAGCCGCGGATTGGCGGGCCGCAGCCCGGTCCCCGTGTTCCTGGACGCCGGCCGCCCGGTACCGCTGGAGGCCGGGCGGCTGCCGCTGCCCGACCGGGTCCCGTTGCGTCCGGTGGGCGTCGGCCGTGATCCGGACCGCGACGGGGTGCCGTCGCGCGAGGCGCCGGTGCCGCGCACCGGAGTCCTGCCGCGGCTCCCGCCGCCCGTCGACCGGTTTCCGCCGCCCGTCGACCGGGATCCGCCCCGCGCGCCGGCGCTTCCCTGGGAAGCCGGACCGTCCGGCGACGGAACGCCGTCCCCGGGCCCCGAGGAGCGCCGCGGCGGGGGAGTTCCCCGGCCACGCTGCGCCCCGGACGCCCCCGCACCCTGCTGTCCCTGCGGACGCCGGGCGCGCTCGGGGTAGGTGTCGGCGGGCCGGTCCGTGTCGGCACCGCGCGGCGCGGGCGGCCGTACGCCGGCGAGGTCCTGCGCCTCCCGGGCCGCGATCTCCTTGAGCCGCATGGACAGTTGGAGCGTGCTGGGCCGTTCCTCGGGGTCCTTCGCCAGGCACGCCCGCACGAGCGGAGCCAACGCGTCGGGTACGCCGTGCAGCTGCGCTTCCTCGTGCACGACGCGGTACAGCATCACCTCGGAACTGCCGTGCCCGAAGGGCGAGTCGCCCATCGAGGCGTACGCGAGCGTGGCACCGAGCGAGAACACGTCCGTGGCCGGTGTGACGGCGGCCCCGCGCACCTGCTCGGGTGCGAGGAAGCCCGGCGAGCCGACCGCCGTACCGACGTGGGTGAGCGTCGAGGCGCCGGTGGCCCAGGCGATGCCGAAGTCGATGATCCGCGGCCCCTTCGGGGACAGCAGGATGTTGGACGGCTTCAGGTCCCGGTGCACGACCCCGGCCTCGTGCACGGCGACCAGGCCCTCCGACAGGGCGGCCCCGACGGCCGCGACGTCGGCCGCGCCGAGCGGTCCCTCGGCGGCGACCTTGTCGTGCAGGGAGGGGCCGGGCACGTACTGCGTGGCGAACCAAGGCCGGTCCGCGTCCAGGTCGGCGGCCACGAGCCGTGCCGTGCATCCGCCGCGGATCCG
Organism: Streptomyces sp. NPDC050164; assembly: GCF_044459945.1. Classification (NCBI taxonomy): domain Bacteria; kingdom Bacillati; phylum Actinomycetota; class Actinomycetes; order Kitasatosporales; family Streptomycetaceae; genus Streptomyces; species Streptomyces sp. NPDC050164. The sequence goes on along the minus strand of NZ_JBITJK010000025.1, from coordinate 17,069 downwards.
TCTGGCCGCCGAGACCTCACGGGCGAAGCGTGAGCGGAACTCCTGATCCTCCGCCAGGTCAGGCCGGATGACCTTGAGCGCGACCCGCTGCCCCTTCTTGTCGGAGCCCAGGTAGACCACGCCCATCCCGCCCGCGCCGAGCCGTCTGTGAAGCCTGAACGAGCCGACGACGCGCGGGTCCTCGCGCCTCAGGCGCATCATCGCCATGTTCATCCCCGCTGCCCGGTCCTGTGACGAGCCACAGCTTACGTTTCCACAGCCGCCCGCGCGCAGAGGCCGCGCCCTCTCGGGGCGACGGATTGTCAGTGGTGGGTGGGAGACTTGAAGAGTGGTCAGGGGGCGTGCGGACAGGCCGCGTTCGCGCGGGGGATGGCCCCAACCGCCTGCCACGGAAGGGGGATTGGGCCCGTGAAGGGTGACCGTGTGGAGATAGTCGTGGACGCCGGCGACACGACGCGCACGTATGAGGTGGTGGCGAGCAGGGCGGGCCGCAGGGTGGAGACGGCGGTACGCCGAGGTGTCGTGGAAGTGAGCGAAGTCACCCGAAGTGGGACGGTCGTACGGACTGCCCGTTTCATGGCGAACCGAGTGCTGGCCCTGGTGGAACAGCCCGTTCCACGGGAGGAAGGCTCGGACAAAGCGGGCTGAGCCGGGCGTCCCTTCGGGGAAGACCCTGAGACCTGGGGTCCCGTCTCCACCCAGGGGAGTACATCGCGGGTGACGGCTCATCCTCCGGGAGGCCCGGCAATCGGTACGAGGGCATGACGCCCTGGGAGGGCCCGGCGCCTAAATTTGAGGTCAAGCGGCGGGTGCAACACTCGTCCCCCGAGGTCAGACACCCGCCGCTGCCAACGACAACTGAGAACGGTCAGGAGAGGGACCATGGCCCACACGGCACCGCGGACACTGATCCGCGAGGAGGGACGCAAGGTGTACGCCGCCGCGTTCCGCCGCCGCCAGGGCCGTCGCCACCCCGTGGTGGCGACGCTGATGGCCCTTCCCCTGGCGGTCCTGCTCCTCCTCGTCTTCGACGGGTGGGAGACAGTGGCCACACAGGCGTCGTCCGTGGGAGAGATGCTGGGGCGCTGAGCGGCGACCCCAGGCCCGGAAGAGCGGTCCGGGCGGGGACATCCCACCCATGAAACCCCGTGGGGACGGGGGTGCGGCGGACGGCACAAATGCCGGCGCAGCTGGGGAGCTGCGCCGGCATTACTTTTGTGCGCGCGGGCGGCTGCGGGTCCGCAGAGCTGCGGGCTCTCAACTGCCGCAGGCCGCCGGTCTCGCCTAGCTGCGGGCCATCGTGCCGCTAAGGGCGGCACCCGTCCCAAAAAAGCGGCACCCCGCTCCGCCGGGCTGCGGACCCACCCGGCCCCGGCACCGCCGCCGAGCACCTGAACCCAACGGTGCCTTACAGCCCGGCCACACCTGCGCGTACGCTCGCCCCGGTGAAGCCCGCCCCCGCCCTGCTCGTACAGCAGCTCACCGCCAAGGCCCGAGCCACCGCCCACACACGCTCCTCGGCCTGCCCCTGTGGAGCAGCCACACTCGCGGACCACCCCGACGGCATCGTCGTACGGCACGCGGACACCGTCGCGAAGGCCCATCCCGAAGACACCGACCCCACGGAACTGACCAGCCGCCTCACCATCGCCACCCACCACCCCGGCATCCTCCTGCCCCCACTCGCCCCGACCCCGGCCGACCTGCACGGCCGCCTCGTGACGTTCTGGCCGTACGGCACCCCCGTGGACCCGGACACCCCCGACGCCGCCCCCTGGGAAGCCGCCGCCACCCTCCTCGCCCGATTGCACCGCGCCCCGGCTCCGCCGCAAGCACCCACCATGCGAGGCCCCGCCAAGGCAGCTCGCGCCATCGCCCGGCTCCGGGGCGCCGGCCCGCACCCCGCCGCCGTCCCCGTCCTGCGTGCCTGGGACACCCTCCCCGCCTGGGCCCGAGCCGAGGCCCCGATGCCGCACACCGCCACCTTGTGCCACGGCGACCTCCACCTAGGCCAGCTCCTACGCCACCCCGCCCCCGAGGGCCCCTGGCTGCTGATCGACGTGGACGACCTCGGCGTCGGTGTCCCGGCCTGGGATCTCGCCCGCCCCGCCGCCTGGTACGCCTGCGGACTGCTCCCGCCCGGCGAATGGGCCCGGTTCCTCGCCGCCTACCGTGCCGAGGGCGGCCCGGCGGTCCCGGTCGACGGCGATCCCTGGCCCGCCCTGGACGTCCCCGCCCGCGCCCTCACCGTGCAGACCGCGGCCCGCGCCGTCGCCAAGGCGGTCGCGGCCGGCCGTCCTCTGGACGAGGTGGAGCAGTCGGTCGTGGACGCCTGTGACCGAATGGCCACCGTCCCGGCGCAGTTGGCGCAGGAGCACGCGAAGTAGGGTGCAACCGACCACAGCCGGACAGAGTCTGTCCTGGCGACACACGAAGCAGGACCGACCGGCGAGGAGTTGAACCACCATGCAGTGTCCGAAATGCCGTGCTCCGATGCACACGTACAACCGCAACGGTGTCCAGATCGAGCAGTGCAGCGGCTGCCGCGGGATCTTTCTCGACTACGGCGAGCTGGAGTCGCTGACCCGTCTGGAGGCCCAGTGGTCCCAGTCCGCCCCGCCGCCCCCGCCCGCCCCGCAGGCCTACCCCGCCCCTCCGGCCCCCGCCTGGGGAGCCCCGCACGGTGGCCACGGACACCATGGCCACCACGGTCACCACCGGCAGAAGAGCTTCGGGCGCATGCTGTTCTCGTCCTGACACGAGGACCGCGACGCGAGGACCGCGGCATGACGATCGCGACACGACGAAGCCCCCGGCCGATGCGTACGGCCGGGGGCTCCGGTGTGGTGTGGACGATACTGGGATTGAACCAGTGACCTCTTCCGTGTCAGGGAAGCGCTCTCCCGCTGAGCTAATCGTCCTCGGGACCATGACCACTCGGTGCAACGGATCATGGGCACTGCGTGCGCGATACTGGGATTGAACCAGTGACCTCTTCCGTGTCAGGGAAGCGCTCTCCCGCTGAGCTAATCGCGCGGGTCGGATCTTCGAGCAGATCCAGTGGACGATACTGGGATTGAACCAGTGACCTCTTCCGTGTCAGGGAAGCGCTCTCCCGCTGAGCTAATCGTCCTTGGAGGTGGAGACGGGATTTGAACCCGTGTAGACGGCTTTGCAGGCCGTTGCCTCGCCTCTCGGCCACTCCACCAGGAGCGTAGGGGACCGGGAAGCCCCCTGTTCCTTCGAGCGGACGACGAGGCTCGAACTCGCGACCTCAACCTTGGCAAGGTTGCGCTCTACCAACTGAGCTACGTCCGCTTGTCGTTTCGGTCCGCTCTCGCGGCCCGGCGACGAGTTGAACTCTAGCGGATTCCGGGGCCAGCACAAAAACGCGTTTGTGCAGCGTGCTGCGCTTCCCCTGCTCAGGGCGGTCACAGGGCCTCACGAAGGGACATCCCCCGGTCACCCGCAGGACACCCGCCATAGACTCGACCGCGTGCTTGACCTCCCTGCTCTCGCTCGCTTCGGCGACCGTGTCGCCACCGGGCTCCTCGACGTCACCGATGATCCGCAAGCCCTGGAATCCCGCGGCTTCTGGGCCGTATGCGCCGACTTCGAGGGCCGTCTGACCTGCGCCCGCTTCCGGGACGTGCGGAAGGCGGCCGTGCCCGCCCCCGTGCCGGGCGCATGGCGGGGCCCGGCGGCGGGTGACTGGACGTCGTCACTGGACCGCGCAGCGTACACGGCGGCGGTACGCCGGATCCGCGAGCACATCGCGGCCGGCGAGGTTTACCAGGCGAACCTGTGCCGGGTGCTGTCCGCGCCCGTCGCGCCCGGCGCCGACGTGGACGCCCTCACCGCACTGCTGGGCCGCGGCAACCCGGCACCGTATGCAGGAACGATCCGCCTGCCCGGTCACGGCGTGGAGATCGCCACCGCGTCCCCCGAACTGTTCCTGCGGCGCGACGGACGCGTCGTCGAGTCGGGGCCGATCAAGGGCACCGGCCGCACCGAGGCGGATCTGCTGGAGAAGGACTACGCCGAGAACGTGATGATCGTGGACCTGGTCCGCAACGACATCGGGCGGGTCTGCGCCACCGGCAGTGTGAAGGTGCCCGACCTGTGTGCCGTCGAGAAGCATCCGGGGCTGGTCCATCTCGTGTCGACGGTCCGTGGTGAGCTGCGGAGCGGGGCCGGCTGGGCCGAGCTGCTCGCCGCCGCCTTCCCGCCCGGCTCGGTCACCGGCGCGCCCAAGTCGAGCGCGCTGCGGATCATCGACGCGCTGGAGACGGCGCCCAGAGGGCCGTACTGCGGGGGGATCGGGTGGATCGACGCCGACCGGCAGGCCGGTGAGCTGGCCGTCGGCATCCGTACCTTCTGGATCGACCGGGCCGACGGTGTGCTGCGCTTCGGCACCGGCGCCGGCATCACATGGGGCTCCGATCCCGAGGGCGAGTGGCGGGAGACCGAGCTGAAGGCGGCCCGGCTGCTCGCGATAGCGTCGGGAGTGTACGAGGTGAGTGGAGAGGACCTGACGTGAAGATCTGGCTCGACGGCGGCCTGCAGGACATCGAGTCCGCCCGCGTCTCCGTCTTCGACCACGGGCTGACTGTGGGAGACGGCATCTTCGAGACGGTGAAGGCCGTGGACGGCCGGCCGTTCGCGCTCACGCGGCACCTCGACCGGCTGACCCGGTCGGCGCGCGGCCTCGGCCTGCCCGACCCGGACCACGACGAGGTACGCCGCGCCTGTGCCGCCGTCCTCGAGGCCAACCCCATGCCGCTCGGCCGCCTGCGCATCACCTACACCGGCGGCCACGGCCCGCTGGGCTCCGACCGCGGCGAGCACGGCCCGACCCTCGTCGTCGCCCTCGGCGCGACGACCCGCCGCCCCGACTCCACCGCCGTGATCACGGTCCCCTGGACGCGCAACGAGCGCGGCGCGCTCACCGGCCTGAAGACCACCTCGTACGCCGAGAACGTCGTCGCCCTCGCCCGCGCCCGCGAACAGGGCGCCTCCGAGGCCCTGTTCGGCAACACCGTGGGTCAGCTGTGCGAGGGCACCGGGTCCAACGTCTTCGTCGTCCTCGACGGCGAGATCCACACCCCGCCGCTCGCCTCGGGCTGCCTCGCGGGCATCACCCGCGCGCTGGCGATTGAATGGACCGGCGCCGAGGAGACCGACCTGCCGCTGGACGTCCTGGAGCGGGCCGACGAGGTCTTCCTCACCTCCACGCTGCGGGACGTCCAGGCCGTGCAGCGCGTCGACGACCGCGAGCTGCCCGGCGCGCCGGGGCCGGTGACCGCCAAGGCCATGCGGATCTTCGAGGAGCGGTCCGGGAACGACCTCGATCCCTGACAGCCCCCGCTTATTCGGCTGACCAGGGCCGTGGTTGCGGGTAGAACACCCCTGATGACCACGACCCTGCGGCCGACCGAGCCGCTTCAGCAGAACGCCGACGGGACGCGCTCGCGCCGCTACCAGGTGTGCGTGAACAGCCGTCCCGTCGGGGCGATACACCTCGGCACGCATCCCGTGTTCGGCGACGCCGTGGCCCGGATCACGAAGCTGCGCATAGAGGAGCCGGACCGCAGACGCGGCCGGGGCACGGTGGCCGCGCTCGCCGCCGAGGAGGTGGCGCGCGGCTGGGGGTGCCGCCGTATCGAGGCGACCGTGCCCGCCGACGCAGCCGCGGCGTTCCGGCTCGCCACCGCGCTCGGCTACGTCGTGCGCAACCGCGGCATGGAGAAGCCCCTCGGCGACACCCCGCCGGAGCTGCCGCAGGGCAGCCGTGCCCGGCCCATGACCGAGGCGGAGTTCGGCCCCTGGCTGGAGAAGAGCAAGGAGGACTACGCGCAGAGCTGGATCGAGCGGGGCGTCCCTGAGGCCGAGGCCCGCGCCAAGTCGGAGCGGGACAACGCCAACCTGCTGCCCGACGGCCTCGCCACCCCCGGCATGCTCATCAGCGTCCTGGAACACGAGGGGACGGCGGTGGGCGTGCTGTGGCTCGCGGTCCGCGAGGACAGCGCCTTCGTCTTCGACGTCGAGACCCACGCCGCTCACCGCGGCAAGGGACACGGCCGCACCCTCATGCTGCTGGCCGAGGCCCAGACGATCGTCGAGGGCAGGCGCGCCATCGGCCTCAACGTCTTCGCCGGCAACACCCCGGCCGAACGGCTCTACGCGTCGCTCGGCTACGAGACGAAGGGGTACGCGATGTACAAGCCACTGGTGTAGCGGCCGGGCAGGGGTCCGGGGGCCACGGGCGGGGAGCGTCGGGTCAGCCCTGCTCCTCCGGTTCCCGCCTGGGCAGCAGCCGGTCCGCGATCTGCTCGATCCGCTCGCGCAGCCCTTCCTGGCTCTTGCCTCCGTCGAGCCGCTCACCGCCGATGACGTACGTCGGGGTGCCGGTCACGCCGATCGCCTTGCCCTCGGCCTGGTCGGCGTCCACGATCAGGATGTGCCGGCCGTCGATCAGGGCCGTGTCGAACTCCTCGGCGTCCAGGTCCAGTTCGCGGGCCAGCTCGACCAGGAAGGGTTCTCCCTCACGGCCCAGCTCCTCGACCCGCCCCAGGAGCGCCTCGGCGTACTCCCAGCCCCGGCCCTGCTCCCACGCCTCCTCCGCGGCCTGGGCGGCTGCGAAGGCGTGCTTGTTCTTCTCCAGGGGGAAGTGCCGCAGCCGCAGCTCCAGACGGGCGCCGTAGCGGGCGCGCAGGGCACGGAGGTCGTCCAGCGCGGTGCGGCAGTCCGGGCACTGGAGGTCGCACCAGACCTCGAGGACGGGGGCAGGGGAGGAGTCGCTCATACCCACATTCTCCCAGGCCCTGCACCCGCACCGGCACCTGCGGAGGAGGCGACCCGGAGATGTCCCTGATGTCGGGCCGGGGCATGGCCCGCCGGGGTACGGCGGGTGCAGGATGGAAGGGACGAAGTGCCCCTGCTCGACCGCGCCACGCCTGGAGGACCGGATGATTGCCGAGACCGTCTGCTCCGCCGTGTCCGCGGCAGGCCTGGGCATCGCGGCCGTCACGGCGTACCGCAAGCGCTTCCTCGCGGCGACCCGTATCGCGGCGTACTCGCTCGTGCCGATCGGCCTGGTGATGACGGGCGTCGTCGAGTGGCTGGCCGACACCGCGTTCAGCCTGACCGCCTGGGCGGGCTTCGGGGTGCTCGGTGTCGCATGGCTGCTGTTCATGACCACGCGCGTGGTGGAGCGCCGCCGCGGCGGCACCCGCAAGGAACGCAAGGCGGCCCGCGCGGCTGCCCAGCAGGATGCGGTGGCTCCGGCGTCCTCGGCGCCCTCCCTGGGCCAGGGATCCCGCCCGGCCGCCCGGCCCGCGGCGGCGTCCCGCGGCGACGACGACTTCAGCGACATCGAGGCCATCCTCAAGAAGCACGGCATATGACGGCCGCGCCGCCCGGCGAATCGTCACAGTGGGTCCGAGGGTGCGCGCAAATGATCACAACCTGAACCGGACCTCGCGGAATCGGCGCACTCCCGCACGGAACGGGGCCGCTGATCGCCTCCGGCCCGGCGACTGCGTCATCATCGCGGCGAGATGCTGGACACGACGGAACAGAGCGACCCCGCGCCGCCGCAGGACGAGCCACGTCCCCGGCAGGACGAGCCACGTGGTTGCCTCTTCGCCCTTTCCCAGCCACCGCTGATGATCTTCCTTGCGGTGATCGGGAGTCTGCTGCTCATGGCCTCGTTGCACGATCTGCTGTTGCTGTGAGCCGTACCCGCGGTACCCGGCGTCACCCGCCGGGACCGCGTCGGCATCGACGATCCGCCCGCCACTCGCCCCCGCGGTGGCGGTCAGCCCGCCGCCTCCTTGCGACGCGCCCGGTACGCGGCCACGTGCAGGCGGTTCCCGCAGGTGCGGCTGTCGCAATAGCGCCGCGAGCGGTTGCGGGACAGGTCGACGAAGGCCCTCCGGCAGTCGGGCGCCTCGCACCGTCGCAGCCGCTCCTGCTCCCCGGCGACCACGAAGAAGGCCAGTGCCATCCCGCAGTCGGCGGCCAGGTGGTCGGCGACGGAGGCACCGGGCGCGAAGTAGTGCACATGCCAGTCGTAGCCGTCGTGGTCCGTGAGCCGGGGTGTGGTGCCGGCGGCCGCGACCAGCTCGTTGATCAGCCCGGCGGCGCTCCGGGCGTCGGGGGCGGCGAAGACGGCGGCGAACCGCCCGCGGACCTTGCGCACCGCGGACAGGTCGAACTCCGAGAGCACTCCGACATCGCTGATCTCGTGGTTTCGTACGAAGTCCGCGAGTGTCGCCACGTCCGGCAGCCCGTCCGCTGCCGTGTCGTCCTCCGGTGCGGTGTTCACCAGATCGACCACGGTCTCGAGGGCGCACCGGGTGTCGTGGGTGATCAGCACGATTCGCTCCCTGGCCTGGGGGTCGGGCAGGCGCCCGCCGATGCTGGCCGATGGTAACGGCTCCACCACCGCCGGACCGGCCTCATGCCCGCACATGGCTTCGAATACAACGCCGCCCGGCAAGCCATGGTTCCCGCCCGCCCTCAGGGCGGCGGCAGACCGGCCGCTGCGGGCTTCCGCCCGGCGGCACGGGCGAGCCGAACGGCGGCACACGCGAGCCGGCGCCGCCCCGCGTGATCCGCGGTGCCGGCGCCGGTGTATCCCGTATGCGGTTGTCCAGGCCCGAGCCGTCTCCCCGAGTCGACGGCGCCGGGCGGCTTTGTGAGGGCCTCGCCCTAGCTTTCCGCCAGGATGTGCGAGAGCTCCTGATCGAGGTCGAAGTGCCGGTGCTCCGTGCCGGGCGGCACGGCGGCGTCGGTCCGCTTCAGGAAGGACTCCAGGGCCCGTGCCGGGGCCTCGAGCAGGGCCTCGCCCTCCGGTGAGCTCAGGGCGATGCACACGACGCCCTGACCGTGGCTGCGCGACGGCCAGACGCGGACGTCGCCGGTGCCCGTAGGGCGGTGAAGTCCCTCGGCGAGGAGGTCGCGGGCGAACACCCACTCGACGGTCTCCTCGGCTCCGGTGTGGAAGGTGGCGTGCACGGCGTAGGGGTCGGCCGTGTCGTACCGCAGGCCTGCGGGGACAGGCAGGGAGGACTCGCTCGACACAACGAGGCGCAGGTGCAGCTCGCAGCTGACCGTGGTGTTCATAAGCGCCAGGGCCTTTCGCTCAGTGTGCGCTCGGGGATTCGCACGTCGGCGAAATCGACATGCCACCTACGGTGCCGTTGTAAACCCCTCTGAGTGTTTTGCGTGCCTTTATGTAACTCGTCCGGCCGAGAGATCGTTCGCGCCGTGCGTCCATTCCGGTGACTGGTTTCGCTCGGGTAGTGTTTGGCCGTATGAATACGGGGAGTGACGAGCCGGGCGAGGTGGCCGTGGCGTCGGAAGAGACGGGTACGGACGAGGTGCGCAGCGAGCAGGACAGGGGGCTCGGCTCGCGGGCGCCCGAATTCATCAAGGCGCGTCGCCTGCTGCACGTGAGCTGGCAGGTCGGCGTCTTCATCATCGGGCTCGCGGTCGTCGTGACGGGCATCATCATGCTGCCCCTGCCGGGACCGGGCTGGGTCGTGATCTTCGGCGGCATGGCGATCTGGGCCACCGAGTTCGTGTGGGCCCAGCTGGTGCTCCGCTGGACCAAGCGGAAGGTCACGGAGGCCGCGCAGCGCGCCCTCGATCCCAAGGTGCGGCGCCGGAACATCATCCTGACGGCCATCGGGCTGGTGATCGTGGCCGTACTGGTCGGTATTTACGTGTGGAAGTTCGGCATCGTCATGCCGTGGAAGATCAAGAACCAGTGAGCCCCGGCAGGTGTGCCGGTGCCGGCCGGCGCTGGTCACAGGCACCCCCTGACATGCGGTAATGTTCTTCCTGCGTCCGGGCGATTAGCTCAGTGGGAGAGCGCTTCGTTCACACCGAAGAGGTCACTGGTTCGAACCCAGTATCGCCCACCCGGATCGGCGGCCCACCTGCGAGTACGCAGGTGGGCCGCCGTCGTGCGGGTATCCGTCGTCACGGCTGCCGAACGCCCCGCGTGCCGTTCTCCTCCAGGGTTCCGCTGACGGAAACCGGCCGCCTTGTGAGCGGCTCCACGCCAGCCACCCCGGCGTCGTCTTTCGGTCGCTCCCGAAACCCGTGTGAGCGGCCCGGCCGCGTTCGGTCGGCCGACCACCCCCGTCCGACCAGTGACGTCACCCTGGCGGACCCGGCGCGCCCCCGCCCCGCCCGGCCTCGCCTCCGGCCCGCTCGGTAAGAAAATCTTGTCCGAATCATTGACGCACCCTCAGCCCCTCCGTAACTTGTGCCAGCAAGCGCTTACTTGAAACGATTCATGCGAGCGGGACGACGTGCGGGGAGGTCCAACCGTGGTGAACGGCGGGAATGTTGAGAGACGTACGATTCTGAAGGTGGCCGGGGCCACGGCGGCCACGCTGGGGCTGGCCGCGACCACCGGCTGCGGTGGCGACGGAGGGGCCTCCGCGGACGGGACGGTGACGATCCGTTACGCGTGGTGGGGCGCGGAGGACCGCGCCCAGCGCATCAACAAGACCATCGCGCTCTTCGAGAAGAAGTACCCGAAGATCAAGGTGAAAACGGACTTCCAGCAGTACATCGACTTCTGGAAGAAGTTCAATACCCAGGCTTCCGGGGGTAATCCGCCGGACGTCTTCCAGAACGCCGTTGGATTCCTGCGCAAATACGACGCGAAGAACGTGCTGCTCGATCTCGGCGAACAGGTCAAGGCCGGCAACCTCCGGATGGACGGATTCCGCGCCGGACTCGAGAAGTTCGGCGAGATCGACGGCAAGCTCCTCGGAGTTCCGGTCGGTTCCAACTCGATGGCTCTGGTCATCGACAAGCCCGTCTACACCCGGGCCGGTGTGAAGCCGGAGCAGGGCTGGACCTGGGACGACTACGACGCGGCGATGAAGAAGATCCGTGACAAGACGGGCCGCGCCGGCGACAGCGGCATGTACGGCACCATGTACCTCTACGACCTCTACCTGCGCCAGAACGGCAAGGCGTTCTTCACCGAAAACGGACTCGGCTTCACCGAGGCCGATCTGACGGACTGGTGGGCCAAGGCCAAGAAGGGTGTCGAGGAAGGCCTCTTCTCCGATCCCAAGAAGGTCGTCCAGATCAAGCCCAAGTCGGCGCTCGCCGGGGAGCTCTCCGGCGGCGAGTTCACCTGGGACAACTTCACCGTCCGCTACACCGCCGAGGGCAAGAGCGAGTACGCGCTGGCGCCGATTCCCACCACGGACGGCAAGAAGACCGGCCAGTACCTCGGCTCGCTCATGCTGAGCGCCTCCAAGCGCACCAAGCACCCCAAGGAGGTCGCCCAGTTCATCGACTTCATGGTGCACGACCCCGAGGTCGCCAAGATCATGGGCTACGACCGGGGTGTGCCCGCGACGCAGGCCCAGTTCGACGCGTACAAGCCGACCGATCCGGTCAACAAGGCGATCGCCGCCTACGAGGAGTCCCTCGTCGAGGCGGGTGTCCTGGAGCCCATCACCCCGCACCCGAACGGCGCGGACATCTGTGAGTCCGCCTTCCTGCGCATCGCCGAGGAACTCGGCCTGGGCAAGCGGTCGGTGGACGACGCCGTCAAGCAGTTCTTCACCGAGTCGAAGACGGCTCTCGGCAGCTGATGGGAACCACCGTGACACACGCCCCTGCGATGGAGGGCCTGTCCCAGGACTCCGAGCCGCGGCACGGTCCGGTGAAGCCCGCGCGCCCCGCCGCCCTCAAGCGGCGGCGGCGCCGGGAGAACCTGGCCGGCTATCTCTTCATGTCCCCCTGGATCGCCGGGTTCCTGCTGCTCACCGCGGGCCCGATGGTCGCCTCGCTTTACTTCGCGTTCACCGACTACAACCTGTTCGACGCCCCCAAGTGGATCGGCCTCGACAACTTCTCCGAGATGTTCGGCGATCCCCGCTGGCGCCACTCGGTGCAGGTGACGCTCTGGTACGTCGTCGTCGGAACGCCGCTCAAGCTGCTCGCGGCCCTCGGTGTGGCCCTGCTCCTCGCGCAGAAGCGGCGCGGACAGGCCTTCTACCGGGCCGCCTTCTACGCGCCGTCGCTGATCGGCGCCAGCGTCTCCATCGCGATCGTCTGGAAGGCGATCTTCTCGGACGACGCGATCGTGGACCGCGTGCAGAAGACCTTCGGGATCGACGTCGGCGGCTGGACCGGCGACCCGGACATGATCATCTACAGCCTGGTGGCGCTCACCGTCTGGCAGTTCGGCGCGCCCATGGTCATCTTCCTGGCCGGCCTCAAGCAGGTCCCGCGCGAGCTGTACGAGGCGGCCGAGGTCGACGGCGCGGGCAAGCTGCGGCGGTTCTGGAACATCACGCTGCCGATGATCTCCCCGGTGCTCTTCTTCAACGTCCTGCTGGAGACGATCCACTCCTTCCAGATCTTCAGCTCGGCGTACATCGTCGGCGGCGGCGCCGGAGGCAACGCCTGCGGCCCCGCTGACGGCTCGATGGTCTATACCTGCTACCTCTACGTCCAGGGCTTCGAGAACAGCCGGATGGGTCTGGCCTCCGCCATGGCCTGGATGCTGCTCGTCGCGGTCGCCCTGGTGACGGCGGTGCTGTTCTGGTCCCAGAAGCGCTGGGTGCACTACGAGGAGGGCGCCCGATGAGTGCGCAGGTCACCGACGCAACCCCACGAGCGGGCGGCCTTCGGCACAAACTGCCCGGATCCCTCGCCTGGCACATCGGGTCCCTGCTGATCCTCGCGGTGATCCTGTACCCGGTGATCTGGGTCATCGGCGGCTCCCTCAAGAAGAGCGAGGACATCGTCGGCAGCCTGGACCTCCTGCCGGGCGACCCGATCCTCGACAACTACAAGAGCCTCGCCGACGGCATCGCCGACATCTCGATCTCCACCTTCTTCTTCAACTCGCTCTTCCTCGCGGTCGGTTCGGTGATCGGGATCGTGGTGTCCTGCTCGCTGACGGCGTACGCCTTCGCGCGGATCAGGTTCGCGGGCCGCAACCTGCTGTTCACGCTGATGATCGGCACCCTCCTGTTGCCGTACCACGTGCTGCTGATTCCGCAGTACGTGCTGTTCCGCAACATGGAGATGATCAACACGTACACCCCGCTGCTGCTGGGGAAGTACCTGGCCACGGAGGCGTTCTTCGTCTTCCTGATGGTGCAGTTCATGCGCAACATGCCCAAGGAACTCGACGAGGCGGCCCGCCTCGACGGGTGCGGGCACTTCCGCATCTACTGGTCGATCATGCTTCCGCTGTGCCGCCCGGCACTGATCACCAGCGCGATCTTCACCTTCATCAACTCCTGGAACGACTTCATGGGCCCGCTGATCTACCTCAACGAGCCCGACAAGTACACGGTCTCCCTCGGCCTGAAGATGTTCGTCGACCAGGAAGGGCTGGCCAACTACGGCGGCATGATCGCCATGTCGCTGGTCGCCCTGCTGCCGGTTCTCGCCTTCTTCCTCGCCTTCCAGCGGTACCTGATCGACGGCATGGCGACGTCCGGTCTGAAGGGCTGAGGTGAGCCGGCCATGGCCCAGACGCGAGTGAAGGCACGGGGGGAGTCGGCTTTCGCCGAGCGGTTCGCGGTGTTCGCCGAGTGTCTGCTGACCGGTGTGTGGATCGCGGTGGCCTCGCTGGGTGTCGTGACGTACCCGGCGGCCTTCGCCGCCGGGGCGCGGCACCTGCGGCGCCGTACCGCGCACGAGGGCGGTGGCTGGCGGGAGTTCGTCGCCGACTTCCGTACGGCCGTGCGCGGCGGGTGGCTCGCCGGGCTCGCCGGGTGGGCGGCGGTGGCCGCGGTCTGGGTGGACGTGCAGGCGGTCCGGGCGGGGATCCCCGGCGGGCCGCTGGTCGGGGCCGTCGGAGTGTTCGCGCTGATCGGCCTGGTCGTGGCCGGGCTGCGTGCGGCGGCGGTCTGGGAGCCGGGCGCCCGCTGGCGGACCCTGCTCGCGGCTGCCTGGCGTCGGACGGTCCTCGACCCGGCCGGGTCCTTCCTGATCATCGCCGGGCTGGCCGTGGTGGCCCTGTCCGCCTGGTTCGCCGCGCCGCTGGCGGTCGCCGTCCTCGGGGCCGTCGCGGCGGCGGCCGTCGCCGTGGAGGAGCGGTACCGGCACCGCTGACCGGCGGTGCCCTCGTCCCAGGCCGGCGCCCCCGGGTGCCGCGTCTCTCACTGTCATGCCCCTGACCAGTCGCACGGATGTGCTTCCCGCACGGACAAGGAAAGGCAGTATCTCTATGTCTCCCATCCCCCGCAGGAACCTCCTCAAGGCGGCCGCCGTCGCCGGAGCCGCCGCCCAGTTCAGCTGGGCCCTGGGGACACAGGACGCGCAGGCCGTCCCCAGAGCCGAGCCCGCCGACGCCGATCCGGTGACCCTCGACTGGCTGGAGGACGGCGGTCTCGGCGCGGCCCCCGGCTCCACCGTCGGCGTCCCCTGGCCCAAGGGCGCCTACCGGAAGGACCAGACCTTCGCGCTGACGGACGCGGCCGGCAAGGCCGTACCCGTGCAGTCGTGGCCGATCGCCTACTGGCCCGACGGCTCCCTCAAGTGGACCGCCCACGCGGTCGGTTCGGGCGACGGCAAGCTCACCCTCACCGCCGGGACGCCCGCCGCACCGCAGAAGAAGGTCACCGTCGACAAGAGCGGCGGCACCATCGACATCTCCACAGGCGTCATCACCGCGAAGATCGGCAAGTCCGGCTCCACGATCGTCAAGTCGGTCACCCGGGGCTCCACGGAGATCGCCAGGAACGGCCGGCTCGTGCTGATCCGCCAGCCCGAGATCGAGGACGAGGACCAGGGCGCGGTCAAGACCGAGCGCTTCGACGGCGCCGTCGACAAGGTCACCGTCGAGCAGGAGGGGCCGGTCCGCGCGGTCGTCCGCATCGACGGCAAGCACCGCAAGGGCGGCCGCAGCTGGCTGCCCTTCTCCATCAGGCTCTACTTCTACGCGGGCGCCGAGTCGTTCCGCATGGTCCACACCATCACCTACGACGGCAAGCAGGAGCCCGGGAAGGCGAGCGGCGACTTCATCCGCGGGCTCGGCGTGCGCTTCCAGGTGCCGATGCGGGACGCCGCCTACGACCGGCACATCCGCATCGGCGGTGAGGGCACCGGCCTGCTGCGTGAGGCCGTCAAGGGCATCACCGGACTGCGGCGGGACCCGGGCGCGGCCGTGCAGGCGGCGCAGTACGAGGGGAAGAAGCTGCCCGACCCGGCCACCTGGGACCAGCGGGTCACCACCAGGCTCCAGTACATACCCGAGTGGGGCGATTACACCCTCTCCCAGCTGTCCGCCGACGGCTTCACCCTGCGCAAGCGCACCAAGAAGGGCTACGGCTGGATCGCGGCGGGCGGCGGCCGGCGCGCCTCCGGCTTCGGGTACGTCGGCGGGGTGAGCGGCGGCTTCTCCTTCGGCCTGCGCGACTTCTGGGAGAAGTTCCCCGCCCAGCTCGACATCCGGGACGCCCACACGAAGGAGGCCGAGGTCACCCTCTGGCTCTGGTCCCCCGAGGCCCAGCCCATGGACATGCGCTTCTACCACGACGGCATGGGCCAGGACACCTTCCCCGAGCAGATCGAGGGCCTCAACATCACCTACGAGGACTACGAGCCCGGGTTCGGTACTCCCTACGGCATCGCCCGCACCTCCGAACTGCTCTTCTGGGCCAACGAGTCCACCCCGAGCGCCGACCAGCTCGCCGAGCAGGTCGAGGCCGTCCGTGTGCTCCCGCAGCTCGCCGCTCCGCCCAAGCAGCTGATCAAGGCGGGCGTCTTCGGCAAGGGCCTGTACGCCGAACCCGACCGCTCCACCCCCGCCAAGGCCAAGATCGAGGACCACCTCGACTTCCTCTTCACCTACTACAAGGACCAGGTGGAGATGCGCCGGTGGTACGGCTTCTGGGACTACGGCGACATCATGCACACCTACGACACCGTCCGGCACCAGTGGCGCTACGACGTCGGCGGCTACGCCTGGGACAACTCCGAGCTGTCGCCCGACCTGTGGCTCTGGTACGCGTACCTGAGAAGCGGCCGCTCGGACATCTTCCGCTTCGCCGAGGCCATGACCCGGCACACCGGTGAGGTCGACGTCTACCACCTGGGCAAGTGGGCGGGCCTCGGCACCCGGCACGGCGTGCAGCACTTCGCCGACAGCGCCAAGCAGCAGCGCATCGCCAACACCACGTACCGGCGCTACTACTACTTCCTCACGGCGGACGAACGCGTCGGCGACCTCATGCACGCCAACGTCGACTCCGACGAGACGTTCCTCGCCCTCGACCCGCTCCGCAAGATCCGCACCGAGCCCTACACACCCGACCGGCACGCCCTGTCGATCGGCTTCGGCACCGACTGGAGCGGCCTGGTCTCGGCGTGGCTGACGGAGTGGGAGCGCAAGGGCCCCAAGTGGGAGAAGGCCAGGGCGCGCGTGCTGTCCACCATGGAGACCATCGCCGCCCAGCCCAACGGCTTCGTCCAGGGCAGCGGCCTGTACGACCTGGACACCGGCAAGTTCGCCGTCGCCGACAAGCCCAAGGTCGAGGTCTCGCACCTGTCGGCGGTCTTCGGCCTCAACGAGCTGTGCGCCGAGCTCATCGACCTGGTCGACATGCCGAAGTTCAACGAGGCCTACTTCGACTACTGCCGCTACTTCAACGCCACCAAGGCCGAACAGGCGGCCCGCTACGGCTCCAACTTCGGCAACCTGCTGCTCTTCCAGGGCCACTCGCGCCTCGACGCGTACGCCGCCGTCCAGACCGGTGACGAGAAGCTCGCGGGGCGCGCGTGGGACAAGTTCTACAACTCCGACGGCTACAAGGAGTCCGCCCCCTGGAAGACCGAGAAGCTCAGCGGCCCGCTCTCGCTGGTGCCGGGCAGCGAGGCGCGCTGGGTGTCCACGAACGACACCTCGCTGTACGGCCTCGCCGCCATCGAGAACCTGGCACTGCTGGGTGACAAGATGCCGTAGCCGACCCTTAGGGCCTGTCGTTTGGATCACGCCGCAGACGCGGGGTCTGGCACGCACCTCTGCGGCGTTGTCGTCGGTTGCCGACGCTCCGCGTCGACGCCCT